>JAFMFL010000078.1 GCA_017856205.1 Flavobacteriaceae bacterium | reverse complement strand
GAGCAACTCCCCATAAAGCTTATCGAAATGGGTTGCTTGCCCGGAAACGAAATTGGGTTGCTGCAATTGGCACCCCAAGGAGACCCGCTTTATATTAATGTGTCGGGGTCGCATTTGGCGATTCGCCGCGAAACTGCTGCATATATTAATGTCCGCAAACTGAATGAGTAAAAACATCAACGTTGCGCTTATTGGTAATCCCAATACGGGAAAGTCATCTGTGTTTAATCACCTTACTGGGCTAAACCAAAAAACAGGAAACTATCCTGGCATTACCGTTGAAAAAAGAGAAGGTATTTGTCGCCTCCCTAGAGGTGTAAAAGCACGTATTCTAGATTTGCCCGGCACCTATAGCCTTAATGCCTCATCGTTAGACGAAAATGTGGTGGTGGAATTGCTCTTAAATAAAAATGACAAGGATTTTCCAGACGTCGCTGTGGTGGTGTCAGATGTAGAAAACCTAAAGCGAAATCTGCTCCTATTTACCCAAATCAAAGACCTCAACATACCCACCATTTTGGTGATCAACATGTCTGACCGCATGCGCCGTAAGGGCATCAGCATTGACCCCTACAAAATGGAGCAATTGCTCCACGCCAAAGTAGTACTAGTGAGTGCTCGGAAAAATGAGGGTATTGATGTAGTAAAAGAGCACATCGCTAACTACAAAACCATCTCTACTCAAGCGTGTATAGCCATCAGTCAAATTGATCCAGAGTATTTTGGGTCATTGGAACGTACGTTTCCCAATCAGTCGTTGTATAAGTTGTGGCTGGTAATTACGCAAGATGTAAATTTTGCCAAAGTGGAGCGCAAAAAAATGGAGACCAAAGATGCGAATCATATGCGAAGTGCATCTTTCTTAAAAAGACTGCAACAAAAAGAAACCATCAAACGCTATCAATTTATAAATGCCGTTTTAAAAGAATGCTACGAAAAAGACAACAGCAAGGCCACTGACCTACGTGGTAGGTTAGACCGTGTGTTAACACATAAGATATGGGGGTTTGTCATTTTCTTTGTGATTTTGCTAACCATTTTTCAAGCGCTTTACGACTGGAGTAGCGTCCCTATGGATTTTATTGACGCCACTTTTGCTCAACTTAGCGATTGGGCAAAAACAACTATCCCATCTTGGATGGCGCCCAACCTTATTGCCGAAGGCATTATTCCAGGGCTTGGTGGCATCGTGATTTTTGTGCCGCAAATTGCCATGCTGTTTTTGTTTATATCCATTTTGGAAGAAACCGGCTACATGAGTCGTGTGGTGTTTATTATGGACAGAATCATGCGCCGTTTTGGGCTCAACGGAAAAAGCGTAGTACCACTGATTTCGGGAACGGCATGTGCTATTCCCGCCATCATGGCAACACGAAATATTGAAAATTGGAAAGAGCGATTAGTTACCATTTTGGTAACTCCATTCACTACCTGTTCGGCGCGTTTGCCTGTGTACTTAATTCTTATCAGTTTGATTATTCCAGATGAGCGCATTTTGGGAGCAAATTTGCAAGGGTTGGTATTGATGATTTTTTATCTGCTTGGATTTGCCATGGCACTTTTGGCAGCGTTTGTATTGCACAAAACGATGCCTCAAAACCAAACCAGTTATTTTGTGGTAGAAATGCCAAATTACCGCATTCCGTTGCTTAAAAACGTACTGCTAACTATTGTTGAAAAAACAAAATCGTTCGTACTAGAAGCAGGAAAGGTGATTTTAGCCATTTCTATTCTGCTTTGGGTATTGGCATCAAATGGTCCTGGCGAAACATTCAAAAATGCACCACAAGAAGTTGCAAAGTCGGTTTCCGTTTCAGCTGAAAACTACGACCAAAAGCTTAGCGCCTATAAACTGGAACACTCGTATTTGGGTATTATCGGCAAAAGCATTGAGCCTCTAATTCGCCCCTTGGGATATGACTGGAAAATTGGAATTGCCATCGTAAGTTCGTTTGCTGCCAGAGAGGTGTTTGTAGGCACGCTTGCCACTATCTACAATGTTGGAGAAGATGAAGAAGAAACCATAAAAAAACGAATGGCAGCCGAAACCTATGCAGACGGTAGCCCTGTGTTTACCCTCGCCTCTGGATTGTCGCTTATGGTATTTTATGCTTTTGCCATGCAATGTATGAGTACCTTAGCCATTGTTCGAAAAGAAACCAACAGCTGGCGTTGGCCTACTATTCAACTTGTGGTGATGACCGCTGTGGCGTATTTGGGCGCATTGGCAACATTTCAATATTTTAGCATATAATATGGAAAAGGTAATCATTAGCATCGCTGTACTTTGGGCCATTTATTTTTTGGTACAAAAATTTAGACCCCGCAAAAAAACATCTTCTAGCTGTATTTCTTACAGCAAAGATTGCGGATGTCACTAACTGCCCAAAGCAACATCTAAAGTCATCATAACCACAAACCCCGCAATAAAGCCTAGTGTTGCAATGTCTGTAAATTTATCTTGTTGGGTTTCGGGAATGACTTCTTCTACCACTACAAAAATCATAGCACCCGCCGCAAACGCAAGTGCATAGGGCAAAATGGGCGTAAAAAACGTAACGGCAAGTGCACCAATGACACCCGCAATAGGCTCTACAATTGCCGAAGATTGCCCATAAAAAAAGCTTTTACGTCTGCTTAACCCTAGTCGGCGCATGGGCATAGAAACCGCAATGCCCTCAGGAAAATTTTGAATGCCAATACCAAGTGCAAGCACCACTGCTCCAGCAATCGAGGCCTCGGGCAAGCCCGCAGCAACACCGCCAAACAATACACCAACCGCCAATCCTTCGGGAATATTGTGCAGCGTAATGGCAAGCACCATAAGCGTGGTACGGTGCCATGGGGTTTTTATTCCTTCCGATTCTTTAAAATTGATGTGAACGTGAGGTAATACTTTATCCATTCCAAAAATGAAAAGGGCGCCCAGCGTAAATCCAACAGCAGCAGGAATTACTTTTACAAAACCCTCGCCAGGACTCATGTCTATTCCAGGGGCGAGCAAACTCCAGAAGCTAGCAGCTACCATAACACCCCCTGTAAATCCTAACATGCCATCCAATACAGCACGATTCATGGTTTTAAAAAAGAAAACAAACGATGCGCCAAGTGCAGTTAATCCCCACGTAAAAAGAGTAGCGTAAAGCGCACCCAGCACTGGTGGCGTATTTTCAAAAAAGTGAAGTATAGATTCAAACATAAGGGCAAATATAATTATTCCGCTTTTACGAAGATTTTTGTAGGTTTGAAAAGGTGAAAAAAAAAGGGGGGTACGATTTTATTTTTGCAGGAGCTGGTGCAGCAACGCTGCAAATTGTAGGGCAATTGCTTGAGCATAAACAACTTGCTAAAAAGTCAATCCTTATTTTAGAACAAAACACCAATAAGGCCAACGACCGAACGTGGTGTTTTTGGGAGCAACAATCTAAGCATGATTGGTTGCCTTTTGTTTATTCCCAATGGGAAAACATAACGTTTTCATCTGACTCCGTTCAACTAAAAGAGTCTATTTTGCCTTATTCCTATAAAATGGTTCGAAGCAGTGCTTACTATACCCACATTCGTGAACTCATTGCAAAAAATAAAAATATCGAACTGCGCTATGAAAAGGTTGAAACATTTAAAACAAATGCTGAAGGGGTTGACGTTTATACCCACCAAAACACCTATGCAGGGGCATATTTTTTTAATAGTATTTTTGATTGGAACGTAGTACGGCAGCAATCCAAATATCCCGTTTTGCAACAACATTTTGTGGGTTGGTTTATCAAAACCGATGAAGATTGTTTTGATGCCAACACTGCTAAGTTTATGGATTTTAGCGTAGCTCAAAAAGGCAACACACGCTTTATGTATCTGCTCCCCTTAAGCACTACTGAAGCATTGGTAGAATACACCTTGTTTTCGGAAAACTTACTTCAAATTGCAGAATATGAGCGTGAAATTCGCAAATACCTGACCCAAAAAAATATCCGAAACTACCATATCATAGAAACGGAGCAAGGGAACATTCCCATGACCTGCTACCCGTTTTCAAAACACAATCGCGAACGCGTACTACATATCGGTTCGGCAGGAGGATGGACAAAAGCCAGTACGGGATTTACATTTAAATTTATAGAACGAAAAGCCAAAAAGCTTGTGTCGTTTTTGAGTACTCAATCCGATATGCGGCTTTTTGAAAAGCGCACCCGCTTTTGGTGGTACGATTTACTCTTTTTGGATGTATTGGCGCGTTACAACCATAGGGGAGGCTTTTTATTTTCTAGAATGTTTCAACATAATAATCCCATTACCATACTTCGGTTTTTAGATGAAAAAACCACTTTTAAAGAGGAAGTCCGTATTATGAGAAGTTTTCCCGTACTTATGTTTGTAAAGGAACTTTTACGCCGTTTAGTGCGTTCGTTGCATTAGCCAATTTCCAAAAGCAACAAAGCGTTGCCTCATGTCTTGACTGAGATTTACTTTTTCAAGCGCATCAAAAGCTTGTTGCGTAAAATCTTGTACATAGTCCAATGTTGCGGTATCAGCGCCCGTGTCTTTAAAAAGCTGTGTTACAGCAACTATTTTTTCAGTGTCGTCTTTAGGCGTTTCTGACAACCATTTTTGCAATTCATTTCGCTGATTTTCAGTACCATTAATGTTTGCTAAGTGCACCAAAATAGTCTTTTTGTTTTCGGAAATGTCGCCCCCAATGCGCTTGCCAAAATTGGCTGCATCGCCAAAAGTGTCTAAGAAATCGTCTTGAAGCTGGAAGGCAATACCTAGTTGCTCACCAAATTGGTAAAGCAATTGAGCGTCTTCATTCGAGGCTCCTCCAACCCATGCACCCATTTGCATGGAGCAACCCACCAAAACGGCGGTTTTTAGACGAATCATTTCCAAGTAGTTTTCAATACTTACATCGTTACGAGATTCAAAATCAACGTCATATTGTTGCCCTTCGCAAACCTCAAGTGCTGTCTTGCTAAAAAGTGTTGTAAGCGATTGAAATAGCTGCGGTTCGTATCCATCCAAAAACGTATATGCCTGAACCAACATGGCATCACCCGAAAGAATAGCAGTGTTTAGGTCCCATTTTTCATGTACCGTTTGTGCCCCCCTCCTTATGCTTGCATTGTCCATGATGTCATCGTGCATAAGCGTAAAATTGTGAAAGACTTCAACTGCATGTGCTGCCAGTAGTGCCTCTTTTGGGTCTTTGCCAAACGCCTCACATGCCATAAGCACAAGCACAGGACGTAACCGCTTACCGCGCAGAGCAAGCAAATAATCAATGGGGGCGTATAGCCCTTGCGGAGATTTTCCTTGATTTATTTCAGATAACGAATCCGATACAAGTTTTTGATAAGTGATCAAAAAATCCATGAAAAGACGTTTTTGTAAAAATACGTCAAGGAATTGTAATGGATATATTAAGAAATCATAAACTATGGAAACTTTTTTGGTTTTAAAAGTTTCCTATATATATTTGCCTCAAATTGATATGGAAAAAATACTTTCGTCTTGTGCCCAAATGTTTCTAACGCTTGGATTCAAAAGCGTTACCATGGACGATATTGCCCAACAATTGGGGATTTCTAAAAAAACGCTTTACGCCCATTTTCCAAACAAAGAAATTCTTGTAAAAAACTGCGTGTTTCATTTTTTTGATTACGTAACGGGTGAAATTTCTAAGATTAGCAACAATGCCGGCAACCCCATTGCAGAATTGTATGACATAAAAATGTTTATGATGCGCCAGATCAAAAATGAAAAAATATCTCCTCAATTCCAGCTGCAAAAATTCTATCCAGACATTTTTAAAGAACTCAAAGAAAAGCAGATGACTTTTATGATTGCACAGATGAGTAATAGTCTTGAGAAGGGTGTTTCGTTGGGGTTGTTTCGCTCAAACCTAAATATT
>JAFMFL010000077.1 GCA_017856205.1 Flavobacteriaceae bacterium | reverse complement strand
GGCAATTGCTTGATCGTTTAGTAGGCAAAATGCCTCACCACGATCAAAAAAAGCATGATGCGTACCACCTGCAATATTAAATGAAATGCCGTGTTTTAGCGCAAATTCACAACCCTCCAAAGTGCCTTGCGCGATAACGCACTCACGCTCAATAAGCTCTTGCGAAAGGGGAAAGCCAATACGCCTTGCCTCTTTTTTTGAGAGTGACACTTCGTTTAACTGTTTGTAGTATTCTGCACAATGTGTGCGTAAAATATGTTTGTCCAAAATACGGTTAGGCAAAAAAAATTGTTCTCGTTTACAAGTGCCTTCACGAACAAGCTGTTCGGGCAACATCTCATATTTCAACATGGGAAACCGATGTCCTTCTGGCAAGGGATGTGCGTATATGGAATGATGGGCAATGCGAATCATTGCCGCAAATATAGCTTAGGTGTTGCTAAATTTTCTGAGAATTAATCCAACACAAACCAACACAACTCCAAATGAAAATAAAGCGCACAGAATACCTTCGTCAGAATTTAACGCTTGTAAATGTTTAAAAAAATCTACCGATTCTACTTCAAGAATGATGAGTAATGGAAAAGAAACAAGCAGTAGCACAAAGCCAAAAACAGAAATTTTTTTATAAAGAGGTTGTTTTGTCATAGCTGTAAGATTAGGTTTTACAAATGTAAAGCATTGTGCTTTAAAGCTCAAATTCCTGCTATAATTATGCCAAATTCAACATAATTTAGCGTAGGTTTTTAAACGTTTGTTTTTAAGAAGAAAGTTTTTCTAACTGTACAGCTATGGCATCATCTTCTATTTTTTCAAACAAAAGCCCAGCTTCGCCAAGCTGATGACCACTTTCTATAAGATGTAATGCGCTAACATTGTCCCAGCCCAAAGCCTCATTTAGTTTTAACATCTTGCGTAGTTTTTGCGCTGTGTGTGGTAAAAATGGTTCAGAAACTATTGCCAAACCAGCTGCTACTTGTAAGGCGGTATGCATTATTGTAGCCACGCGATCGGGGTCGGTTTTTATGAGCTTCCAAGGCTCTTCATCAGCCAAATACTTATTCCCCAATCTTGCCAACTGCATCATTTCTTGACTGGCAGCTCTAAACTTATACTGCTCAATGAGCTGTGCAATTTCGGTTGGTGCTGCAGCCAATTTTTTTTGTGTTGCCTCATCTGTTTTGGTAAGAGAATTTGGCGGGGGCACTACACCTTCGTAGTGTTTTTTCATCAATACCATTACACGATTTATGAAGTTACCAAATATGGCAACGAGCTCGCTATTGTTTCGGGTTTGAAAGTCGTTCCATGTAAAGTCGTTGTCTTTGGTTTCGGGGGCATTTGCCGTTAGCACATAGCGCAACACATCTTGTTTTTCGGGAAAATCTTCTAGGTATTCATGCAACCAAACCGCCCAATTTTTAGAGGTAGATAGCTTTTGCCCCTCTAAGTTTAAAAACTCATTGGCAGGTACGTTTTCGGGAAGGATATAGTTGCCCATTGCCTTGAGCACTGAGGGAAAAATAATACAGTGAAATACAATATTATCCTTTCCAATAAAATGTACCAATTCGGTGTTTTTATCTTGCCAATAGGGTTTCCAATCAGCACCTTCTTGTGTAGCCCATTCTTTGGTTGCCGAGATGTAGCCAATGGGCGCATCAAACCAAACATACAATACTTTGTTTTCACCCCCAGCAACAGGAACGGGAATTCCCCATGACAAATCACGCGTAACGGCTCTGGGTTTTAGCCCATCTTCTATCCACGACTTTACTTGCCCTAACACATTTGTTTTCCAATCGGATTTATGCGATTCTAAAATCCAGGAGCGTAAAAAATCTTCGTAACGGTCTAAGGGCAAATACCAATGTGTGGTGGTTTTTAGGCTTGGTGTTTCTCCAGAAAGTGCCGATTTGGGATCGATCAAATCTGTGGCATTTAAGGAACTTCCGCAATTTTCGCATTGGTCGCCATACGCTTCGGGATGACCACATTTTGGACAGGTGCCTACAACATATCTGTCTGCCAAAAATTGATTTTCTTTGGCATCGTAAAGCTGTTCTGTAGTTTGTGTTTCAAAACAGTCGTTGGCGTGCATCGTTTTAAAAAATTCTTGCGCTGTTTCTCGGTGCACATCGCTAGAAGTTCTGCCGTAATAATTGAACGAAATTCCAAAGTCATCAAACGATTTTTTGATGATATTGTGGTATTTATCAATGACTTCCTTGGGCGTAATACCTTCTTTTTTGGCTTTCATCGAAATAGCAACGCCGTGCTCATCACTCCCACAAATAAAAAGTACTTCTTTGCCTCGCATACGAAGGTAGCGTGCATAAATATCGGCGGGAACATAAACCCCTGCTAGGTGTCCAATGTGAATGGGTCCGTTGGTATAGGGCAGTGCAGCGGTAATGGTATAGCGTTTGCTCATGCGATTGTTTTCGGCACAAAAATAGGGATTTTATCTCCTTGCTTTAATGTGATTTTTTATCTTTAAGCAACCCAAATTATAAATCCATGAAGTCCGTTAACAAAGGAAAACAGGGCGAGGACTTAGCTGTAGCATACTTACAAAAGCTCGGGTATGAAATCGTTTCTCGTAATTTTTACTACCAAAAAGCTGAGGTAGATATCATTGTGCAAAAAGCCGATGTGCTTTGTATTGTGGAGGTAAAATGGCGAAAATCAGATTTTCACGGCGCACCACACGAGTTTGTTACACCCAAAAAACGCAAACTGTTAGCACGAGCTGCTGAATTTTTTATCCAAAAACACAACTGGCAAGGCGAAACGCGATTTGATATTGTGAGCATCACAGGAGTGGCACCAAACATTACTATTGAGCACATTGAGAGCGCGTTTTATTTCTTCTAGAATTGTTATGTTTATAACATTTTGTGTTTTTATTTATATCTTTGTGAAATAATTAAAGCACATGAAAACGATTGCTTCTGCCGTTGAGGCATATATTAAGTCAAAGCCATTTTTGATTAGTGCGCTCACACAAGGGATTATCAACCTGACTTCATTGTCGCGTATTATGCAAGAAGATATTCAGGCACAAACCCAAAAACCCGTGCGCACGGGCGCGATTGTTATGGCACTCAAACGTCTTTCTATCGATTTGGAGTTTCGCTATTCACATAAAATCATTAAAACACTCAGAAATATTGGTGATATTACCGTGCGCTCCGCACTGATTGATTACAACTTTAAAGTGTCCGATACGTTGTTGGCGGCACAGGCAACATTGTTGTCTCAATTAAAGCTATCCAGTGAGAATTTTTACACCTCGTCTCGCGGTGTAAATGAGTGTAATATTGTGGTTAGCAAACACCTTGCACCATTAGTTGACATGCATCTTGCTCAAGAGGAATGCTTACACAAAGAAGAAAATTTGTCTTCGATTACACTTAAGTTACCCACCGAAAACGTTTCTATTCCAGGGATATACTATTTCGTTTTTCAACGTCTTTCGTGGGAAGGAATCAATATTTATGAAGTGATTTCAACCTCAAATGAGTTTACCATTTTGGTTAATGATCAGCAAGTGGATAAGGCTTTTCGGGTGATAAAAGACCTTAAGCAGTTATAGGTTTTTGAAGTTTTTGGAGCAGAATTATGGCGCTTTGAATGGTTAAAACGTCATTAATCACAAGCACCAATTTTGGACCCTCTTTGGTGTTTTTTTCTTTTAGTTGTGCCTTTCCTAACGTGCCTAATTTGCCCAACATAAATTGAAATGCATCTTCTTGATAAAACGAACTTTCAGGGTCAGCCAAGAAGGTACAAATACACTTCTGTTTTTTTAGAATGATTTTTTCAAAGCCTAATGACGCCCCCAACCACTTGAGGCGAACACTTTCAAAAAGTGCAATTGTGGGTTCGGGAAGTGCCCCAAACCTATCGATAAGTGAAGTCCCAAAAGCAGTTAATTCTTCTTCTGTTTTTAGTGTTGCAAGCTCCTGATATTGGGTTAAGCGTTCAGTAACATTATTGATATAATCGGTGGGAAAAAAGATTTCAAAATCGGTATCCAACACCAATTCTTTTGTAGAAGGTTTTTGGTCGGGATAAAGTGCTTTAAATTCATTTTGTTGCAATTCCTCGATCGCATCTTTTAGAATTTTCTGATAAGTTTCAAAACCAATTTCGTTAATAAACCCACTTTGTTCGCCTCCTAGCAAGTCGCCTGCGCCTCTAATTTCTAGGTCTTTCATGGCTATTTGAAACCCAGAACCTAGTGCCGTGTACTGATTCACGGCTTCCATACGTTTTCGGGCGTCATCGGTAAGTACCGAAAATGGTGGCGTAATAAAATAACAAAATGCTTTTTTGTTGCTGCGCCCCACACGACCTCGCATTTGGTGTAAATCGCTAAGCCCAAAATGGTTGGCATTATTGATAAAAATGGTGTTGGCATTGGGAACATCAAGCCCACTTTCAATAATAGTGGTAGCCACCAATACGTCAAATGCGCCCTCAATAAATCCAAGCATCAGCTCCTCCAATTTATTTCCAGGAAGTTGTCCATGGGCAGTGGCAATTCGAGCATCGGGAATGAGGCGCTGCAGCATGCCTGAAACCTCTCCGATATTTTCTATACGATTGTGTACAAAAAACACCTGACCTCCACGTTGCAGTTCATAAATTACAGCATCTCGAATTAGAGTTTCACTCCATGAAATCACCTGACTTTCAATGGGATATCGGTTTGGGGGAGGTGTATTTATGACCGACAAATCACGTGCCGCCATAAGACTAAATTGCAGGGTTCTTGGTATAGGTGTTGCGGTAAGGGTGAGTACGTCAACGTGCTCTTTTAGGGAGCGTAATTTTTCCTTTACATTCACCCCAAATTTCTGTTCTTCGTCCACAATGAGTAATCCCAAATCTTTGAATGAAACCGATTTTCCAACCAATTGATGCGTGCCAATCACAATATCAATTGCGCCGTTACCAATTCCTTCAAGTACCTCTTTTTTCTGTTTGGATGTTCTAAATCTATTGAGATAATCTACGGTAACAGGGAACTCTTTCAGTCGTTTTAGAAAAGTATTGTAGTGTTGAAACGCCAATATGGTGGTTGGCACCAACACTGCCACTTGTTTGCCATTGTCCACTGCCTTAAAAGCCGCACGAATAGCAACCTCTGTTTTTCCAAAACCCACATCACCACAAACCAGTCTGTCCATGGGCTTTTGGTCTTCCATATTTTGCTTTACGGCTTCGGTTGCGGTGCGCTGATCGGGTGTGTCTTCAAACAAAAACGAGGCTTCTAACTCGTGTTGCAAATAGGTGTCTGGACCACAAGCAAACCCTTTGTTCATACGCCGTTTGGCGTATACATTAATCAGATTAAAGGCAATTTCTTTAACCTTCTTTTTTGTTTTTTGTTTGATTTTTTTCCATGCGCCAGAACCAAGTTTATACACTTTTGGCACGGCGCCATCTTTCCCGTTAAATTTTGAAATTTTGTGCAGCGAATGAATACTCACATACAAAATGTCTCTGTCGCCATAAAACAGCTTAATTGCCTCTTGTGTTTTGCCTTCCACGTCGATGCGCTGCAAACCACCAAAGGTGCCAATTCCGTGATCGATGTGTGTAACGTAATCACCCACTTCAAGTTGAGCCAACGCCTTAAGTGAAATTGCCTGTTTTTTGGAATAGCCGTTTTTCAGCCTGAATTTATGATATCGTTCAAAAAGTTGATGGTCGGTGTAGCAAACGATATTTTCATCTTCATCTACAAATCCCTGATACAGCGGAGCTACCCAACAATGAAAGGTTGTTTGTGGAGCAAGCTCCTCAATGATTTGTGTAAGCCGCTCCTTTTGGGTTTCAGAGGCACAAAAAATATGATTTGCACGTTGCTGCTCAGTATTTTCTGTAAGGTGTTCTGCAAGCCAATCAAACTTACGCTTAAAGTGCGGTTGCGGTTGGCAAGAAAAGACAAGT
>JAFMFL010000076.1 GCA_017856205.1 Flavobacteriaceae bacterium | reverse complement strand
TAAGCACTTGCTTATCCATATCAATATCAAGACCAAGCTTTTTGTTCATTCGGTAGCGACCTACCTCACCCAAATTGTATCTCTGGTCAGAGAAGAACAATTTGTCAATAATACCACGTGCCGTTTCTTCATCTGGCGGCTCAGCGTTACGCAACTGGCGGTAAATGTGCTCCACCGCTTCTTTTTCCGAGTTTGTCGGATCTTTTTGAAGCGTGTTGTGAATAATGGCATAGTCCGCAGATTGCGACTCTTCTTTGTGCAATAAAATAGTAGCAGCGTTTGCTTCTAATATCTGCTCAATGTGATCTTTTTCTAGCACTGTATCACGGTCAAGTACAATTTCGTTTCGCTCAATAGAAACTACCTCACCTGTATCTTCATCAACAAAATCCTCAAACCACGTGTTAAGTACACGTGCTGCCAATTTGCGTCCTAATACTTTTTTAAGACCTGTTTTGGAAACTTTAACTTCTTCTGCAAGGTCAAAAATTTCTAAAATATCCTTATCTCGCTCATAGCCAATAGCACGGAAAAGTGTCGTTACAGGTAATTTTTTCTTACGGTCAATATAGGCGTACATTACGCTATTGATATCTGTGGCGAATTCAATCCAAGAACCCTTGAATGGAATCACTCGAGCAGAATACAATTTAGTACCGTTAGCGTGAAACGATTGTCCAAAAAACACACCTGGAGATCGGTGTAATTGTGACACAACAATTCGTTCAGCACCATTGATAACAAACGTACCGCTTGGAGTCATATAAGGAATTACTCCCAAATACACATCCTGAACTATGGTTTCAAAGTCCTCGTGTTCAGGGTCAGTACAATATAATTTAAGACGTGCCTTTAGCGGAACGCTATAGGTCAAACCACGTTCAATACATTCTTGAATGGTGTATCTAGGTGGGTCAACGAAATAATCTAAAAATTCTAAAACAAACTGATTTCGGGTATCCGAAATAGGGAAGTTTTCCATGAAGGTATTATATAAGCCTTCATCTCCACGCTCGTCTGACTTTGTTTCGAGTTGGAAGAAATCTTGGAATGATTTGATTTGAATATCAAGAAAATCTGGGTAGGGAGGGGTACCTATGGCCGAAGCAAAATTGTGTCGGATTGCGCTCGTTGTGTTGGACATATGGGTTTACGTATTAAAAAATTAGTACAAGGGGCATAAAACACCAAATGGTTTAAGCCCACCCGCCTCTGGCGGAAGGCTTAAACCTTCGGTTTGTATCGGGAACTTAATTACTTAAGTTCAACTTCAGCACCAGCCTCTTCCAAAGAAGATTTTAGTCCTTCCGCTTCGTCTTTTGCTACACCTTCCTTAATTGGGCTAGGCGCATTATCAACAAGCTCTTTTGCTTCCTTAAGACCAAGACCTGTAAGTTCTTTAACAAGCTTAACTACAGCAAGTTTAGAAGCACCAGCGGCTTTAAGGATTACATCAAACTCTGATTTTTCCTCAGCGGCTTCACCACCACCACCGGCAGCAGGTCCAGCTACGGCAACAGCTGCTGCTGCAGGCTCAATGCCGTACTCTTCTTTAAGGATGTCGGCCAATTCGTTGACCTCTTTTACGGTCAAATTGACCAATTGTTCTGCAAAATCTTTTAAATCTGCCATTTTTGAACTATTTAATTGTGTTTGTGTTACGTTTTAAGCTTCCTTTTCAGAAAGTGTTTTAATTATTCCAGCAAGGGTACCACCACCCGATTGAAGGGCAGATACCACGTTTTTCGCAGGAGATTGTAGCAAGCCTATAATCTCGCCAATCAATTCGTCCTTCGATTTGATGTTTACCAATGCTTCCACTTGATCATCGCCCAAATAAACTGCTTCCTCAATGAAAGCACCTTTAAGAATAGGCTTTTCTGATTTTTTGCGAAATTCTTTAATCAGCTTTGCAGGTGCATTACCTGTTTCTGATAGCATCATGGCAGTATTTCCAACCAAGACAGTAGATAAATCTTCAAAGTCTTTGTCGGAAGCCTCCATGGCTTTGGCTAACAATGTATTTTTTACCACTTCTAGTTTAATGTTTGCCTTAAAACAGGCACGTCTTAAATTAGAAGTCGTCTCTGCATTCAACCCAGAAACATCTGTTAAATAGATATTCGTGTTGTCTGCAAGAGTGGCAGTTAACTGCTCAATTACGATTGCTTTTTCTTCTCGTGTCATATATTCTGTACGCTACTAACCTACCTTAGTATCAATGAGAATGCTTGGGCTCATCGTGCTAGACATGGCGATACTTTTAATGTAAACGCCTTTTGCCGACGATGGCTTAAGCTTGATAAGTGTTTGTAACAGTTCGTTGGCGTTGCCCGAAATCTTGTCTGCATCAAAGGATGCTTTACCAATAGGTGCATGCACAATTCCTGTTTTATCCACTTTAAAATCAATTTTCCCTGCTTTTACCTCACGAACAGCTTTTGCTACGTCCATTGTAACCGTGCCTGTTTTTGGGTTTGGCATCAATCCTCTAGGTCCTAAAACACGCCCTAGTGGACCTAACTTACCCATCACACTTGGCATAGTGATAATGACGTCAACGTCTGTCCATCCGTCTTTGATTTTCTGCAAATACTCATCTAATCCCACAAAATCAGCACCAGCTTCTTGCGCCTCGGCTTCTTTATCGGGTGTAACTAAGGCCAAAACTCGAACGTCTTTTCCCGTACCGTGCGGAAGGGTTACCACGCCACGAACCATTTGGTTAGCTTTACGTGGGTCAACTCCTAGTCGAACGGCAAGGTCAATGGACTCATCAAACTTTGAACTAGCGATTTCTTTAACCAATGCGGAAGCATCCTGTACCGAGTACAGTTTTGTCCGGTCTATTTTACTGAGCGCCTCTTTACGCTTTTTTGTAACTTTTCCCATATCACTTCAATTAAAAAGGGGATTCTCCTTTAACAGTAAACCCCATTGAACGGGCGGTTCCGGCTACCATTTTCATGGCAGATTCAACCGTAAATGCATTCAAATCCTGCATTTTATCTTCTGCAATGGTGCGCACTTGTTCCCAAGTAACACTTGCTACCTTGCTGCGGTTGGGTTCGCCTGATCCTTTTTTAACCTTAGCGGCTTCCATCAATTGAACGGCTGCGGGTGGCGTTTTTACAACAAAGTCAAACGACTTATCTGCATACACAGAAATAACCACTGGCAATACTTTACCAGCTTTATCTTGAGTTCTCGCATTAAACTGCTTACAGAACTCCATGATATTTACCCCTGCGGCTCCCAGAGCGGGTCCAACCGGCGGCGATGGATTCGCGGCGCCTCCCCTAACTTGTAGTTTTACTACTTTACTTACTTCTTTAGCCATTATTAATTTAACTCTACATTAGTGATAACTGTATTAGTGGAAGCTATACAGTCATCGGTGTGCGTAACACTCAAACTTTTTCTACTTGCATGTATGAAAGTTCTAGTGGCGTTTTTCTTCCGAAAATCTTCACCATTACCTCCAACTTGCGTTTTTCTTCATTTACTTTTTCAATATTTCCGTTAAAGCCGTTGAAAGGACCATCGATAACTTTGATGGTTTCACCAATTTTATACGGAATAACTACGTTTTCGGATTGAACCGATAATTCATCTACTTTACCAAGCATGCGGTTGACTTCAGAAGTGCGTAACGGCACAGGGTCGCCCCCTTTGGTTTCACCTAAAAAACCAATTACATTGGTAATAGAACGGATGATGTGAGGCACTTCTCCAGAGAGATTCGCCTTTATCATGATATATCCAGGAAAATAGTTCCGCTCTTTATTGACTTTTTTTCCATTGCGGATTTGAACTACTTTTTCGGTAGGAACAAGGACTTGTTCAACATAGTCAGAAAGACCAAGGCGCGCAATATCAGTCTCAATATATGACTTGATTTTGTTCTCTTGACCGCTAACAGCGCGAACAACATACCACTTTTTAACTTCCGTATCTGTTGACATCATTAACTAATTAATTGGAAGTAAAATTTAATAACACGCGACAATACGGAGTCTGCTCCCCATATAGCAAGCGAAAATATGATAGAAAAAACGACCACAACAGTTGTATGGCGCAACAGCTCGGACTGTGGCGTCCAAGTAACGTGGTTTTTTAATTCCGCAAAAGCGTCTTTGATATATGAAATAATCGCTGTCATTTGTTTCTCCTTGCACGGGTTGAGAGGCTCGAACTCCCGACACCTGGTTTTGGAGACCAGTGCTCTACCAACTGAGCTAAACCCGTCTCTGTTGGTGCACTGCTCCTGTTTGGGTCGGTACACCCGTTTAGTGCATCAAAAGGTGCTACCATGGCAGCACCTTTATTACACAAAACGTTGATTGTATTAGTCTAAAATCTCTGTTACCTGACCAGCACCTACAGTACGACCACCTTCGCGGATTGCGAAACGTAGTCCCACGTTTAGTGCAATTGGCTGAATTAAATCAACCTCAATTGTCAAGTTATCTCCAGGCATTACCATTTCTACTCCAGAAGGTAACGCAATATTTCCTGTTACGTCTGTTGTACGTACATAAAACTGTGGACGGTAATTGTTATGGAATGGCGTGTGACGACCACCCTCTTCTTTTTTCAGGATATACACCTCAGCTTTAAACTTAGCGTGTGGTTTTACAGATCCTGGCTTGCAAATTACCATTCCTCGCTTGATATCTGTTTTTTCAATACCACGGAGTAAGATACCTACGTTATCTCCAGCTTCTCCACGGTCTAAGATTTTGCGGAACATTTCAACTCCCGTAATGGTTGAGTCAAGTTTTTCAGCTCCCATACCAATAATGTCAACAGCGTCACCTGTGTTAGCAACACCCGTTTCGATACGACCCGTGGCAACAGTACCACGACCAGTAATTGAGAATACATCTTCAATTGGCATTAAGAAGTCTTTATCAACGTCACGCTTTGGAAGTTCAATCCAAGCATCAACTTCTTCCATTAATTTCATTACAGAATCAACCCATTTTTGCTCTCCGTTCAAAGCACCAAGTGCAGAACCAAGAACAACAGGACCATTGTCTCCGTCATAGTCATAGAAACTAAGCAACTCGCGTACTTCCATTTCAACAAGCTCAAGTAGCTCTTCATCATCAACCATGTCGGCTTTGTTAAGGAACGCTACAATGCGAGGTACACCAACCTGACGTCCAAGAAGGATATGCTCACGAGTTTGTGGCATAGGACCATCAGTAGCAGCAACTACTAAGATAGCACCATCCATTTGTGCAGCACCAGTAATCATGTTTTTAACATAGTCGGCGTGACCTGGACAATCTACGTGTGCGTAGTGACGGTTTTGGGTTTGGTATTCAACGTGTGAAGTATTGATAGTAATACCTCTTTCTTTTTCTTCAGGAGCGTTATCAATCTGGTCAAAGCTTTTAGCTTCAGACAAACCTGCATCTGCCAAAACTTTTGTGATTGCAGCTGTTAACGTTGTTTTCCCGTGATCAACGTGTCCAATTGTACCGATATTAAGGTGTGGCTTGGACCGATCAAAAGTTTCTTTAGCCATAATAATGTTCGTTTATTCTTTTAAAATGAGCGCAAATATAATCTTTTCCTGTTTTAAAAACACAATTAAACAAAAAAAATACAAAGAATCTTTGTATATTGGTTAAACCTAAAATCTGATATATGAAATCCAAATCACTAAACCTGTTGAGTATCGTTGCGGCAATAGCCATGATTGCTGGAGGTATTTTAGCAATTTATAACGACGATTATCTTTCTACAGCCATCGGCATATACTTTATAGCAAAGGGTCTATTTGTGTTTACGCTAATGCAAAAAATGCAACAGAAATGTTGCTGTAAATAAAAAAGACTTGAGCCAATGAGCAGATTTGAACTGCCGACCTCTTCCTTACCAAGGAAACGCTCTACCCCTGAGCTACATCGGCTTGTAGAAGATAAAGAGCGGGAGACCGGGTTCGAACCGGCGACATTCAGCTTGGAAGGCTGACGCTCT
>JAFMFL010000013.1 GCA_017856205.1 Flavobacteriaceae bacterium | reverse complement strand
TATCATAATAGCTTCGTTGAATTTGTCTATAACACTCAGTTTTTCAACAGTTTGAGGCAACTGTCCCTCCCCTATTTTTTTCATATACACGGCATTGTTGCTCACATTCCAATAGCGTTGCGCACCATCAAAACCATGTGCCGAAGGCCCAATGCCCAAATAGGGTTTTCCCTTCCAATACGCCGTGTTGTTTTTGGAATGAAATCCAGATTTACCAAAACTGGAAAGCTCATAATGTTCATAGCCGTTTGCCGTAAGCGTATCTACAAGATACAAAAACTGCTCCTCTACCTCTTTTTCATCAAGAAGAGAAACAACCCCTTTTTTTACAAAATGCTCCAAAGCCGTCTTTGGCTCAAGGGTTAGGGCATAAGACGAAATATGCGGTACATTGAGAATGAGTGCTGTTTCAAGGTTTTTTTTCCAGTCTGAGATTGTGGTGTGAGGTGTGCCAAAAAGTAAATCTATTGAAACATTTTCAAAAACCTCTTGCGCCCAAACCACCGACTGCATGGCTTGCTTTCCAGAATGTGCACGATTCATCAGCTTGAGCTCGGCATCATGAAACGATTGTACGCCAATCGACAAACGATTGACTCCAGCATTTTTAAGCTGTGTCAAATACACGGGTAATAAATCATCTGGATTAGCTTCCACCGTAATTTCTGGTGTGGCGGTAACACTATAGTGCGATGTAATTGCTGTTATCAATTCAGAAAGGGCAGCTGTCGAAAGCATGGAAGGGGTTCCGCCACCAAAATATATGGTTTCCACCGGTCGTATAATCTCGTGTTTTCGCAGCAATACTTCACTTTTAAGCGCAGCAACCATTTCATTGACATAATTTGCCGACGTGGAAAAATGAAAATTGCAGTAATGACATGCCTTTTTGCAAAAAGGAATATGAAGGTAAATTCCCGACATGCCTATTTTTTTACGCGATGCTCCTGTTGCTTTACAAATGAGCTCCAGCCTGAATAGCTTTTCTCGGTTTGCTGTGCAGGATTAAAGTAATGACAAACAGCAGCAGCGAGTCCATCAGTTGCATCTAGGTTTTTGGGAAGTGATGTTAGCCCAACCAACTGTTGTAACATTTTGGCAACCTGTTCTTTAGAGGCATTTCCGTTTCCGGTAATTGCCATTTTTATTTTTCGTGGCGAATACTCATAAATAGCCAAATCATGCGCAATACCGGCAGCAATGGCTACCCCTTGTGCTCTTCCTAATTTTAACATCGATTGCACGTTTTTTCCAAAAAAGGGTGCTTCAAGTGCCATTTCATCGGGCTTGTAGGTTTCGATGAGTTCAGAAGTGCGGGCATATATATGCCCTAATCGCACATAATGGCTCTCGTACTGGCTCAGTTTTAATTCGTTTAGCTGCAAGCAGCTGAGTTTTTTTCCTTCTACTTTGATAATCCCAAACCCCATAATGGTGGTTCCTGGGTCAACTCCTAAAATAATGCGCGAATCGGCCATATGTAAAAATAGGGAATAATTGCTATTTAGAAATAGCAACGGGAAGCGTCCAATGGACTTCAACAGGGATTTCCAAATTTGTCTTAAAAGCAGGTTGAAATCTTGGTAAGGAAGCAACTACCTCCTCAACAGATGAAAAAACCAGCAGTGGAATGCTGCCTTGTTTGGTGTTTGAATAACCCATAATTGAAAGCTGACCAATAGTATCAACTTTTAAGGTAACATAGAGGGTGTCTAATTCAATATCCGAAATACGATTTGAAGCAAATTTTTTATTCAGTTTGTTCTGTATGATTTGCGTAAAACAGCTCCAATTCTCTTTGGTATTGTCTTTTGGGCAATCAGGATATAAGGGGGGCTCGTCCATTTCTGACCAATTCACATTTGGAGCTTTAGGTTTTGTTTTTGGAGAAGTGCATCCAATACAAAAAAGCAATGCCAACAAAAAAACCCACCAAAACTTCATTGTATAAAAGTAAAAAATAAAGCCTTGCTTTTTGATTGCAGCCATGAATAATTTGTATTTTAGAATTATGGATATAGCACTTTTAATTCTTGGCGTCCTTCTTATCATGTTGGGTATGGCAGGCAGTTTTTTACCAGTAATTCCGGGTCCGTTAACCAGTTGGTTTGGTTTGCTGTCGCTGCACTTTACCAGTAAAATAGAACAAGACTGGGGCTTTTTGGGGTGGACATTAGCAATTGCACTAGTCATTATGATATTGGATTATATCATTCCCATTTGGGGCACAAAAGCCTTTGGGGGAACAAAAGCAGGGGCGATTGGCTCTACTGTTGGTCTAGTAGTTGGGCTATTTTTTCCACCCTTTGGGATTATTCTTGGGCCTTTTGTAGGGGCATTTGCAGGAGAGTTTAGCAAAAATCCAAATCGACAAATTGCATTAAAGGCAGCCTTTGGTTCTTTTTTAGGTTTTCTTTCAGGTGTAGCGCTTAAGCTAATCGTTTCCGTAGTTTATATGCTATTTTTTGTTTCAACAGCTTGGAAAGGGTTTGAGAGTTGGTTTTAGAACCAGGAGCAAAAAGGAAGCGCGTTACTTTTCAAATCACAATACTATACTTGTAAAAATACCTGTACTGAAGTTGTTTTGTATCAAATCACAATAAATTTTAACTAAACAAAACAATAAAAACGAATACTCCCTTAATGCATCTCTGGAACTTTTAAAAGTTTATAAAACGGTGTTATCTCACCAAGCACACTAATAGATACTTTAAATGGGTTGTGCGTTAGCCACCCTGTTTTTCTACTACTAAAGTTTAAAATCCGAACATAGTTTGGATAGCTTTGGTCATAAACATCTAAGTCATATACCTGTCTAAATTCATAATACTTACTCGAAATACGTTGTACACGGTAAACGTTCTCCCAAAGGCTAATACCACTGTTCAGTCGTTGATGAATTTCTTTTTGACTCAAGCCCAAAATAAAGCAGTCGTTGATGTGGAGTGTAGAAATAATCATGCGTCCATCTGGTGGAAGTTGATATAGGGGTTCACTGTCACGAATGCGACGTACAGCCTCCCAAAACGTAACCACATGTTCTTGATAAGTGTTATCAATGCTTTGATAAATGAGCACATGATGGTTGCCTTAAACCCACTAATAGCAAATGTGGATCATGAGTGGTGAACAATAGGTTCTAAAGGATTGAATGTATCTAAAAACGGATGAACTAACGTTTTCAGATGATAAATAGGTCAGAAAATTTAGCTTTCTTTATTGTAGGAATAATCTTACTGTGTGTAAGTTTAGTGCTAATAATATAAGCTTCGGTTATCCGTTACTTCAAAAGTATTTTTGACAGCATTTGCGGTAGTCATCTGAACATTTTGCTTGGCAGCATTCAGAATTGAAGCTTTATAGCCCGCGTAGTTGCTTAAACTATCGGCTGCCTTTTTTGCTTTAAGCTGTATTACATAAAGGCCAGTGTTTCCACCAATAGGCTCTGAAACAGTGTCAACATCCATACCAAATGCAAAGCCTACAACTTCAGGTTCGTTGGAAGCCCCTGCTAACATGCTGGTAAAGCGGTTTACTGCTTTGGCGGTATTTACCGTTTGATCAAACTGTGCAGCAACCTCTTCAAGTGTTTCGTAATCTTTTATTTGTTTTAACAAAGCTGCTTCCTTTTTTTCGTTCATCACAAGCGAAGAAACTGTTGTTTTAAGTTCTCCAGCATCTGGAAGTCCAGCTGCTTTAATATCTACTACTTGAACAATAATATAGCCACCTGTAGATAATGCAAATCGCTTAACGTCTAGTGCTTGACGTCCTTCTTCAAAAGCCCAACGCACTACCTGACGTTGAGCCCCCAAAATAGGCAAGGACTCGTCTAATACTTTAACATCATTAATTTCTCTAATACTATACTTTTTTTGAGTTGCTAACTCATCAAAGTCTGCTTTTTGTACGTCTAACTCAAACTGTGTGGCTTTGGTAAAAACTTGGTTACTTGTAGCCTCAGAGGGAATCAGCTTTTTAGAGATCGTAGCAAGTTTTACAACATCTTTTTTGTCTTGGATTTCAATCACATGAAAACCAAATTCAGTTTCTGCTACACCAAATGCTCCTACGCGATTTCCAAAAACAAAATCACTGAATGGTGCCACCATGTCTTCACTCACAAACTCAGGCAAATCCCCGCCTCTTGTAGCTGAAGGACCATCAGAATTTTCGCGTGCCAATTGGGCAAAGTCACTGCCTCTTTTTGCTTTTCGAAGCAATGCGTTTGCTAGATTTCTAGCTTCTGCTTTAGTACGGGTTACTGTTGCTGCAGCTCGAGACGCACCATTGTATGCAATAAGAATATGACGTGCTTTAGCTTTTCCACCTTTGTTGCGTGCTACTATACGTGAGATGTTTGTATAGCCTTTGTCTTCATATGGTCCAAAAACTTCTCCTAGCGGAAGGTTAAACAGCGTGTTGGCATAGTTCCCTGAGAGTTGAGATGCAGTAACAAAATTGTCTTGAAACGGAACATCTGAATTTTCACCAATAAAAGCTGCCAAGGCATCTACATTTACATCAGCAAAGGAAGGGAAGGTTTCGTCTTGTTTTGACACTTCATTAAACTCCACCCGAGTAGTAAGTAGCTTGCGTAGTTCATTTTCAATAAGCACCTTATCTTCTGGAGTGGGAGCCTCTGCAAATTGCACATAACGCAAATCTCTTGCTTCTTCACGCTCGTAAGTGTCGGCGTTTTCTGCAATATAATTCGCAATATCTTTATTTGAAACGGTAACAATACTGTCTGGTATCACACTATAAGGTATACGTACATAGTCCACATCAATAAGGTCATTTTGTAATGTGTAGCTTTGCTCTGCTTCAAAGGACGTTACATTAAGCCCAGCAGAAACCATATCTATATACTGCTCAACACGAAGATTATTGATTATTGATGCTTCTTGCGCCTTCCATTGTTCAAATCCTTGTGGGTTATTTTGGCTTAGGTCTAAAATAAAGTCTGTAAATCGCTCTGGGTCAAATGTGCCGTCTTCACCCTGAAATTGTGGATCGGAAGAAAAATTTGGGTCGTTTTTTAAGAATTGCTCAATGTGGCTTTTACCAACTCTTAAGCCTAAGGCATCAAATGTTTGCTCATACGCTTTTGCATTAGTTGATTGTTCATAGGCAAAATTAACAGCTTGCATGGTAGACATGCGGTAGCTACGCTCAGCAAAATCAACTTGGCGACTGAATTCATCAATCCCCACTTCTTCATCGCCAACCACTAAAACAGGTTCTTGACTTGAGGAAGAATTTCCATCAAAAAGTCCTGTAAAAACAAACGCCAATAGCGCCATTCCTATGATGAATATTAAAAATATAGAGCGTTCTCTGATTTTACCTAAAATAGCCATGGTTAAAAAATTTAGACTGGATGCGAAAATACAATTAAAAAGAAGAATTTAAAACGCTAATTGACATAGACTCTTACTAAATCCACTTTTGTGTTGGAGACCTCCAACATTTCAAAGGTAAAGCCGTCTATGACGACACGTTCTCCCTCTTGTGGAATATCGGCGTTGTAATGCACTATAAGTCCACCTAGTGTTTCGTAAGAATCTGATCTTGGCAGGTCTAGCGAATAGCTAGTGTTAATTTCATCGATTTCGAGACGTGCTGAAAAGGTAAACGAACCGTCATCATGTGAAATCGCCACATTTGATACTGTATCGTGTTCGTCTTCAATTTCCCCGAATAATTCTTCAATAATATCTTCCAATGTCAGCATTCCTGCCGTACCGCCATATTCGTCCAATACCACAGCTATACTGCGTCTTTTTTTTACTAGCAAATTGAATACATCTTGTATTCGCATCGTTTCAGGGATCCACTCCACCGCCTTGATAATAGCGTGCAACGATTTGGGACTTTTAAACATATCAAAAGCATGTACGTAACCAATAATATTGTCCATGCCTTGTGCATAAATCAAAATTTTTGAAAATCCAGTTGAGGAAAATATATTGACTAATTCTGCAGGTTTTTCATACCTGTCCACAGCTACCATCTCGGCGCGAGGCACCATAACTTCTCGGGCTTTTAGGTTGGTAAACGTCAAGGCATTATGGAACAATTGCAGTTCAGCGTCTTGCTGCTCTTGGCTTGCTGTTTCGATGTGCTCCAAAACAAAATCGCCCAATTCTACCTTACTAAAAGCTATCGATTCTTCGTGTTTAGGGACATTAAAAAAACGGTAAAGCACGCTGTCAGAAAAACGAAGAATAGCCCAACTGAAGGGTTTCATCAACTGATAAAAAACAAAAGCGGGTAGTGCAAAAAGACTTAAAAATTGGTTTGCATAAATCTGAAAAAAAACCTTTGGTAAAAATTCTGCCGTGATTAAAATAATTGCGGTAGAAATAAGGGTTTGATAAAAAATTATATGTAGCGGCAACGATGAAAAACTAGTATAACTTGGAAACAATTGACTAACAATGAGGTCACCGGCAAAAATGCCATACACCACAAGGGCAATATTATTGCCCACAAGCATGGACACAATAAATCGTGAAGGACTTTTGGTTATAGATTTTAAAAGTGCGCTGTAGCCTTTTTTCTGAGTTTTTTGAATTTCGAGTCGGATTTTGTTAGACGACACAAAAGCAATCTCCATTCCAGAGAAAAAAGCCGACAACAAAAGGCTAATGAGCAAAACCGTTATCTCTACAGACATGGTTTAGGGTTGTTTACGCTTTTCTAATTTTTTACGGTAGCGCCTACGTATATAAAACATCAAAAAGGCAACTGCTGCAATGGCAATATCAAGTGTGGTTCTAGACTCTGCAGCACCATAATAATAAATTGCTCTGAATAAAAATAGTCCCCCAAAAGCAAGGTATATAATTTCGGAAATACGGTAAAATTTTATCATAATTCTTCTTCTACGGCAACACTTCCAATAAGTGGTCCAGTGGTTATTTTATTGAATGACCTGCTGGCATCTAACACTCGAGCCGCAATGTCGTAATCTTTGTTTTTAAAGGTAAAGTTTTCTTCTGTAAAAACCCACTCTCGATCAATATCCCAATACAGTTGAGAAGTGCGCAAGTTAGCTCCCTCTGGAGTAGTAATGCTTACATTTCCGCGCAAGTCCACCATATTGGTACGGTTATATAAAATACCGTAATCGGCTTTCACAAAGGTTTCCTTATTGTTATCATCATAAAAGACAACATCCACACCTGTTGGGAACTCAGAATATGGAAACGGTTGATTCGTATAATCGATGTTTTTCGGGGCTTTAAGAATGGCTATGGTTTGCGCTGAGTCGGTATAAACCACACGAATGGTATCCGCTTCCCCAACAGGAAGCGCATCAAATTGATTGAGTTGCTTTACTTGTTCAAAATTATTTTTACACGAGGATGTAGTAAACACCAATAGTGCAATAAAATATGTTTTAAACAAACTGCGGAGTTGCATATTACAACTGCGGTACGGTTACACTATCGTTTATCCAGCACGAAAAACGGATGGTTTGACCCGCATTACCTTCTGTGAAAATATCGGTTTTACTGGGTGCTCTACCCTCGTAGCTTGCTGCCATTTTAAGCGCTGTTTTCTTTACTCCTGAATCCACATTAGCTGCCCGACGAGCTGTTTTTGCCGCCAACCAATATACCGCACGTTTTTCAAACTGAGTGTTTCCGCAATCGTTCGCACTAGCCGCATACAAATTTGCAATAAGCATATAGGCTTTTCCCATAGAAGGCTGATTTGCCAATGCTCTTTTAGCATAGGAACGCGCTTTACTCTTTAGCCCTTTTGTCTTAAACTTTACTGCAATTTTATACAAAATCGCTGCTTTGCGGTACTGGTCTTGCTCTAAGGTTAAAGACTCTTCGTAATAGGCTAATGCCCCTTGACTATCACCAGCTTTGTCCTTAAGCAATCCCAAATAATATGCAGAATTTGCAGAAGGATTAATGCCATGAAGTGCCTCTACAAGCTCCACAAAAAGGGGGTCATCGGAGCATTCTTTAGCATCCATTCTACTGGCTGCGCGGTTTAACCAAACACTATTGGTTTTGTTTGCTTCAAAGTTTTTGCGGTATAGCGGAATCAAATTCTCACAGCTTGATTCTTTGGAAATTATGGCATCAAGGTTATTGGCATAGGTAGAAAACGCCAACACATTGGTTTCATATACACGCTTGTTTCGCTGTTCTCTTGAAGTGACAGGCTCACCAGCATCTTCTTTATTTAATACCACATCCAATTTGCGCGCCAAATTGGTTTGTTCCAATTCAAACTTTTCTGAAATTTCTTCGTATTTGTTAAAAAGTTCCTCAGTACTTAAACTGCCCTCTTTATACAGATTAAAGGTTGTATTAAAGAATGTATACAAACTCTTAGGGCTAGTAAAGCTCGCTGCGTCTTGTACAAAAGCCTGATTAAAAATTTCATAGGCTTCTAATGTTGACCCTGATTTGTAATCAATCATTGCTTGAGCTTTAGAAGAAAGGATTTTTCCTGTCTCACTTTTCCCGCTTTTTGTGGTTGGGAAATAGGTAATCCAGTCATCATAAAGCGCCATGAGCTCTTGGACATAAGCGGTTTTATCGTCTGAAGCATTTTTAATTTTATGTGCCAAAATGCGCTCGCCATACTTAAATGTTGCTACATTAAGTTCTGGACAAGTAGTCAGCACTTCTTTCCACGGCTGATATGCCGAATCGTAGTTTTTCACTTTTGCAAACTCTGCAAAAATAGATAAGTTTCCAGGGCATGAACTTTTATCTCCTTGTGCAATGGCTCCTAAGCCAAAGCTTAACATTAAAAAAAATAGCGTGTTTCTCATAATTCTTCTTTAATCGTATTTTCTTTTAATAAACCAAACATCGCTAAGCGAGAAGCCCAGCATAATGTTTGTGTAATTTTCTTTAATCAAACCAGCATCTGTTGTTCCCATTTGACCTATTTCAACGCCAATATTTATTTTAGACAACACATTCATTGGTAATCCAATTCCAAAGGTTATGCCAAAGTCCTTCACCGCTTGACTTTTTACTTCCAACCCTGTATGTTCCCATCGAGCGCCAACGCGATATACCATACGGTTTAGGTAGTTAGTAAAGGAGTCATGTTTTGGAATGTAGAATCCGCCTACTGAAAATCTCGAGGCAGGAACAAAATTTGCATTTGAATTGCTTTCAAAAGGGTGGGTTATACCCTCTGCTGCATTTACATACGTAACTCCTGCAAACCAGTTTTGTGGCTTTCCAAAACCAATGCCAAACGTAGTTTCAGCTGCATACTTGTTTGTGGTTGTTGCCAAATTACCCAGATTAATATCTTCTTGAGCTACTGCACCACCCCCAGTAGCTAAAGCAGAAATTGTTTTTGAATTTTTACTTTTCATAGAAGTAATAGGGGTGTAGATGGCGGAAAGTTGTAACATATAATCCGAAAAAATATTTCGGTTGTAATGCATTCCAAAGGAATAATGAATACCACTCAATTCAGAACGTGAAAAAACTTGGGTGTCGTTTTGCACTCCTGTAATTCGTTCTGTTGTTGTTTTTTCACTATACCCAAAATTGTAAAAAGCACTAACGCCCAAACTTAGTCCATCGATTGGGTTCAGGGCTAAACCGAAAAAGGTACTGTTAACACCTCCCTTGCCATCATATAAATTTTGATATTCTAGGTCGTTTTCTGTTCGTATTGTTTTAGCTCTAAATCCAACTGCAGATTTAGGCTTAAGCCCAAAACTGAAAGCAAAATGTTTGGTGGGCACACTCAGCGCTAAATAGTTTAATGATGCTGTTGTGGTAGATGCTGAATTGGAGGAAGATTGTTGTGAAATTGATTTGTAAATAGCTCCCACACGATATTGTACATACCTAAGTTTGCCCAAAGTGGCAGGATTATCTAAACTAAATTGTGTGCTATCTGCATATACTGTAACGCCACCCATGGCATTATTTTCTGCGGTTCGTGTAGATATGGGCTGTCCAGCTCCATAATACGAGTAAGGAGATAAAGTTGCATTTTGTGCAAACGCAAACGAACTTAGTATTACGAGAATATAGTTGAGAAAATTACTTTTCATGAAATGTATTAAACATCAGTAGGTGGTATAGACCTATAAGGGTCAAATCTGCAGCCACAAATATGGTATTTTTTATCTTTTTATTCAAGAATTTAGCGTCCCCTCCTGTTAAAATTATGGTAAAGTTACCATACTCTTGAGCAAATGCAGCAATTTGCGCCTCAATTTCAGCAATAATTCCTAATTCAACACCCAATTCCATGCTCGATTTGGTATCCGTTCCAATTAAAGGGATTTTTTCTGCAGGGCTTAGAAAAGGCAATTTGTCGGTAAACAAATGCATGGCGTGGTAGCGCATTGCCCTTCCGGGTGAAATTGCACCGCCTTTATGGTGCGCATTTTCGTCCATAATATCATAGGTAATGCAACTTCCTGCATCAATAATAAGGACAGCAGTGCTTGGATGTGTTTTAAGTGCTCCTGCCAATACGGCTCGCCGATCTACTCCCAGGCTTTGAATATTATCGTAATCTGAAGTGAATGGATATTTGGTCACATCATCGACAACATGAACAGCACAAGATTTTGGCAATTTAGCAATCAACCGCTTTGTTCTGGCACCCACAGAGCCTACCAAAACGAACGAAAAAGGATGTGATTGATAAAATGTGCTCCATTCTAGTTCCGTCCAATCAGTACAAACACCTGATTTTTTCAATTCATCCTGTTCAAAATAACCGAACTTTATTTGGTTATTGCCAACGTCAAGTACCAAATGTTTGCTTTTATTCATGGACTGCTAAAGTAGAAGTTTTTTTTAAAGCCTTGTGAATTATAGGAAAGGAAGTATATTTGTGCTCGCATTTTTGCAGGGTACCTTAGCTCAGTTGGTAGAGCAAAGGACTGAAAATCCTTGTGTCCCTGGTTCGATTCCTGGAGGTACCACAAAACCCTTTTGCTTACGCAGGAGGGTTTTTGTTTTTTGACAAACACTCTCATTGTTAACCTTTTATTGATGCCCTTTTTGTTTTTAAATCCCTTCCAAGACCCTATATTTGCATGTGCAAAATTGCTTTTACTAAAACATGTCTTTGAATGTCTTTTGACTGGACAAATATCTTAGTTCCCGTTTCCATTCTTCTTATGGCAGTGTATGCAATATGCCTAATACTAATTTTTCTGTATGCACTTAGTCAGTTAAGTTTGCTATTAAATTATATACGGCAAAAAAGTAAAAAGAGTACAGACGCTGTTTTTGACTTTAACAACCCTCAAGAAGTACCTCGTGTTACCATACAACTGCCTATTTATAACGAATTGTACGTGGTAGAGCGGCTGCTAGATTTTGTGTCTAAAATCGAGTATCCTAAGGCGAAGTTGGAGGTTCAAGTTTTAGATGACTCTAATGATGAGTCTGTGGAAATTACAGCCAATAAAGTAGCTGAGTTGTGTTCCAAAGGACACGATGTTGTTCATGTGCGTCGCACCAACCGCGAGGGGTTTAAGGCAGGTGCACTAAAAGAAGGATTGAAAACCGCCAAAGGCGATTTTATAGCCATTTTTGATGCTGATTTTACTCCTAAAAAAGATTGGCTACTACAAACCATTCCCTACTTTAAAAACGAAAAAATCGGTGTTGTTCAAACCCGTTGGGGGCACATTAATCGAGATTACTCCATATTAACCAAAGTGCAAGCCTTTGCCCTTGATATGCACTTCACACTTGAGCAAGTGGGACGCAATTACGGTGGTCATTTTATGAATTTTAACGGTACCGCAGGTGTTTGGCGCAAAACCTGCATCGAAGATGCTGGAAATTGGGAAGGTGATACCCTTACTGAAGACCTTGATCTAAGCTACCGCGCGCAACTCAAAGGGTGGAAGTTTAAATATTTGGAAGATGTTGAGACCCCCGCCGAGCTTCCAGTTGTAATGAGCGCAGTTCGTTCTCAACAGTTTCGATGGAATAAAGGAGGTGCTGAAAATTTCCAAAAAATGATTGGCAAAGTATTTCGCACACCCAATCTTGGACTCAAAACAAGACTCCATGCCATGATGCACTTGCTTAATAGTAGTATGTTTTTGTCCGTACTTACGCTAGCTATTCTAAGCATTCCTATGCTGTATATCAAAAACGAATGGAGACACTTCAGCTGGTTTTTCAACATTACAAGTCTATTCATCATAAGTACGTTTATTTTCTTTATTTGCTATTGGTTTACCTACAAACGTATTCATGGAGGCGGTTTTGTAAACTTTGTTGAGTTTAGCAAAAGTTTTGTCACATTTTATGCCGTTGCTATGGGTTTTTCAGTGCATAATTCCAAAGCCGTTTTGGAAGGTCACCGAGGCAAACGCAGCGAATTTGTACGCACACCAAAATTTAATCTTGCCAAGTTTAAAGACAATTTTAAAGCCAATAAATACCTTCAAAAAAATATTTCTAAAAATACTGTTTTGGAAGCCTTTTTGATGTTGTACTTCCTCTTTGGTATGACAAGTGCTTTTTTTGTGGGAACAGAAGGCGATTTTGGATTATTTCCCTTCCACTTGTTGCTTTTTATTGGCTTTGGCTTTGTGGCATTCAGCTCGATAAAAAATCGAATTTAGATTATAGCATTTTTAATTGTTGTACTTCGTTTTGGGAGAGGTGACGCCAATGTCCGCGGGGCAAGTCTTTTTTGGTTAATCCGGCAAATAACACCCTGTCGAGTGACACCACTTCATACCCCAAATGCTCAAAAATACGACGTACAATACGGTTTCTCCCCGAATGAAGCGCAATGCCAACTTCCCTTTTTGAAGCACCTTGCACAAAACTTATTTCATCGGCTTTGATAGCACCATCATCAAGAGTAATACCGCTTTTAATGCGTTGCAGATGTTGTCCGCTAACAGTTTTGTCGAGCACCACATGATACAATTTTTTAACCCCAGTGCTAGGATGTGTTAGCTTTTTTGCCAAGTCGCCATCGTTGGTAAAAAGAAGCAGTCCGGTAGTGGGGCGGTCAAGTCTGCCTACAGGAACAATACGTGATTTGGTCGCATTTGCGACCAAATCCATAACCGTTCGGCGTCCTTTTTCGTCTCTGGTGGTAGTGATAAACCCCTTAGGTTTGTTAAGCAGTACATAAGCAGGTTTTTCGGCTTGAAGCCGCTGCCCGTCAAAGTGTACCACATCATTGGGCTTTACTCTATAGCCAAGTTCGGTTATGATTTTATTATTGACCTTAACAGCCCCCAACTGAATATGCATATCGGCTTCACGACGCGAACAAATGCCAGCATGGGCAATAAACTTGTTTAACCGAATGCCCTCTTGAGGCTTTTTTGAATTTTCTTTTTTCATCTAACTTATATTGACCCACCCATCAGTATACCGAAACGGAGTGCAAAAGTAAGCAGCTTAAATGGATAGGCGTAGTAAAGGTAAACTTATTATTCCCAATAAAATGATAAGTCGTACAAATTGAAGCAATAATCCCACATGCCGTGTGCTGCGAACACGCCAAAGCAATACCAATAAAATAATTAAGAAAATAGCAGCTACAACAAAATAATATCCCATGGCATTTAACTCAAAAAAGGTGCGTAGTAGCGCAATAACTAAAAGCGCACAAACAATAAGTACACTAATGAGTTGTTTGGTCTTATGTTCGCCCCAAACCACAGGAAAGGTGCGGTAGTTTTGCGCCATATCCCCTTTTATATTGTATAAGTCTTTTACAAATTCGCGTACACTCACTAGGGTGTATAGATAGGCAGCGTGGGTCAAAATTTCAAGGGAAAAGTTGTTGTAATAGACCGTGATGGCAAAAAAAGGCAACACCGTAAGCAAGGTGCTTGTAAGCGTTCCAAACCAAAGATCCCGTTTCAATAACGATGAATACAAAAACATGGCAAGCATATAGGAAGTAAAAAACACCACGGCGCGAAACGAAACATAACTAGCCACCAAAAGCGCCAATACAGAGCAAGCAAAATACATTCCAAGTTTTGTTTTTGCAGAAACATGACGCTCCAAAAGGGTTTTTTCGGGGCGATTGATAAGATCTTTTTCTTCGTCAAAAAAGGCATTGAAAATATATCCTCCCGAAACGCTAAATCCTGTTGCCAACACGATAAGCCAAAGATTTACATCAAGTAAGGTGTGTGCAATACCTTCAGATGAAAAGATAAAAACCGACGCCAGCAATTGCGCAAACATCAGCACCGAAACATTAATCCCACGTACCAACGAAAACAACCCAATTGCCTGTAAAAACAATCGTTTTGTGGGCAATGAAGATTTCATGTTAAAATGTATATACGACCTCTAATTTATGGTCGGAAAGAAGTGCTTTTGCTTTGGGTAAGTCTTGTGTAAATCCAAGAATATAACCTCCACCACCAGAGCCGCAAAGCTTAAGGTAGTAGGCGTTGGTTTCTAATCCCTTTTTCCAAACTGAAAGAAAACGCTTTGGAATCATAGGGCTAAAGTGGTGCAATACCACTGATGATAATTTTTTTACATCTGAAAAAAGTGATGCGATATTTCCGCTTAAAAAATGCTCAATACAACGATCGGATATGGCAATAAACTCATCTTTCATCATTTTGCGGAAAGCAGGCGCTTCAAAATTGTCTAAAAAAATGGATACTAATGGCGCTGTTTTGCTCGTCATGCCGCTATCCAATAAAAATACCGCTGCCTTGCCGTGTTGTGACTGTGACGGAATTCCCGTGGGTTCAATTTTAGATTTGGAATGAATCAGTATGGGTAAACTCAAAAAACTATTGAGCGGATCAAGTCCAGAAGATTTTCCGTGGAAAAAAGATTCCATAACCGCAAAAATCGTTTTGAGTTTGGTGAGTTTGGTACGCGTAAGGTTTTCCAAAACTGTGATTTTCTCAAGTGCGTAGCGATCGTAAATCGCAGCAACTAATGCGCCACTACTCCCCACACCATACCCCTGTGGAATACTACTGTCAAAATACATGCCTTTGGCTATATCAGCGTTAAGTCTGTCCAAATCGAAATGTACCAAATCGGTATCGATAGTAGCTAGATAAGCTGCAAAATCACGTAGTTTTTTGTTCGAGTCGATGGCATCTTTGCTAGTGGTGTTATGCATTCGCAATGCACCCTTGTAGTAATTGTAGGGTATGGATAACCCTTTGGAATCTTTGATGATACCATACTCTCCAAAGAGTAAAATTTTCGCGTAAAAAAGTGGTCCTTTCACAACAACAAACTTAGTACTTTTTTATTCCTGTGCCAACCTTATCATGCACACATTGTCGGTTTTCACAATATTGAAGCAATTCGCCTTCAATAAATTGTTTTAGTTGGGCATCAAATTCGTTGGGGTATAGCACATGCACATTAGCACCTGCATCAAGGGTAAAACAAACCGGAATACTGGTTTCTTTTCTAAACGCCCATATGTTATTAATCACGCTTAGCGTGTTGGGCTGCATCAGAATAAAATACGGATCAGAGGTCATCATCATAGCATGAAGGTGCAACGCCTCTTTCTCTACAATGGATATAAATACCTCTAAATTGCCCTGTTGTAAAATGGGTAAAAGTTCAGAAAGATGGGCATTGGCTTTTGCAAAGCGTTGCTCGGCATATGGGTGTTGGTGCATAAGCTTGTGGCCTAGCGTACTGCTTACCTTTTTTTGTCCTTTGTCTATCAACAAAATGGTGTCGCAATAATCTGTAAAAACAGGGTGAATATCGCTTACAGGGACAGCCCATAAATCGGACGCGTTTGCAATGGCGGTGTGTGTTCCCCATGCCATCATAGGACCTTGCGTACTGCGGCAAGCACTCCCCGAACCCAGTCGGGCTAAAAACGATATTTTGTTGATTTTATCTTCTTCTGTTAACGAACTAAGCTGCGCTTCTAAATCTACCAAACAAGCCGCCAAGGCTGCCATAGAAGATGCCGATGAAGCAATGCCACTACTGTGTGGAAAGGTATTATGGGAGGTTATTGCCAATTGATAATGCGTCAAAAATGGCTGATACGGCAAAATGTTTGCAAAAAATGTTTCCAGTTTTGGGCGGAAACTCGGCTTTTTCTCGCCTTCAAAAAGAATGGTAAATGATACGCTTTTTGATGGGTTTTCAAGGGGCGCAAATTCCACTTGCGTTTGGGTAACTGCATTGGAAAGGGTAAAACTTAAGGAAGCGTTTTTGGGCAATTGTGGGGTGGTTTTACCCCAGTATTTCACAAGGGCAATGTTGCTGGGTGCTTGCCAACGAGTGGTAAAACTGTCTTTTAGGGGTAGTGCATTTTTTGCAACAAAGCGTTGTTCCATATCTGGCAAATATACGACCTATAGTGTATTGATATGGTTATTTACTATTGTTTACTAGATTATTATTAATTTTGCATCACTTAACTAAACTACTACTATGTTATCTAAATCTATACTTTGGTCAACGCTTGTTGCGTTTTTGTTTTTCTTTATTACGCCCTATTTTTTTTATTGGGCTACAGAATCCTGTTTTCAAGAATATGTTCGTATAGATATTAGTCGACCAGATACAGAGCTAAATATTGGATTACTCGCGATAGGAGTATTATTCTTATCTTTTGCTTTTACCAATATTTTCCAAAAATGGTCTGGAGGTATCTACTACAACAAAAGGGGATTCTACTTTGGTCTTTGGGTTGCTTTACTTGAAGTGATTTCAATTGGCTTTATCCGCTATGCTACTCAAGATGCTTTTGAAGCACCCTACTATATTTTGGACAGTATTTATTGGACTGCCATGTATGCTATTGGTGGTGTTCTTGTGGCAATGGTTTCTAGAAAAACGAGTTAAACGACAACGCTGTTTTGATATAAACCCCGCCAAGTGCGGGGTTTTTTGTTAAATGGTTTTTAGTTTTTTGGCACTATACTAATTCCAAAACCTCCAGCAGGAACAGTAGTAATCTTTAATACCGATTTGCTTGTAACCGTTTTCGCTTCAATCACATACGCCTGTGGGTTAGTTTTATAGTTGGCAGATGGATGGTCGCGGTAAATGGTAGCAGTATATGTTTTGTCTGCATCCAAAAAAGAACAATTTATCTCAGCTTTACGCTTATTAAATCCGTTGCTGTTTCCCACAAACCAATTTGAACTTCCCTTTTCCTTGCGCGCCACTGTTATATATTCCCCTGGCTCAGCTTCCAAATACACTGATTTTTCCCAATCAATCCCCACATCTTTTATAAATTGAAATGCATCCATAAAACGTTCGTAATGTTCGGGTAGGTCGGCAGCCATTTGCAATGGCGAATACATAATCACATAAAGCCCCAATTGATTTGCCAAGGTGGTGTTAACATGAGAATTGTTATTCGGATTTAATTTACTAATATCCATTTCAAAAACTCCGGGTGTATAGTCCATGGGACCGCCAATCAAACGTGTAAAGGGCAAAATAGTGGTGTGGTTTGGCTTAGAACCGCCAAATGCTTGAAATTCCGTTCCTCGTGCAGATTCATTTGCAATAAGGTTAGGATAGGTGCGTGCAATCCCTGTTGGACGTACCGCCTCATGGGCGTTTATCATAATCTGATAATCAGCTGCTTTTTGTACAGCATAATTATAATGATTCACAATAAACTGACTGTAATGGTGCTCACCTCTTGGAATAATATCGCCTACGTAACCACTTTTTACAGCACTATAGCCGTTGTCCTTCATAAACTGATATGCCTTATCCATATGGCGCTCATAGTTTCGCACCGATGACGAGGTCTCGTGATGCATTATAAGCTCTACTCCTTTGGATTTGGCATAAGCATTTAACGTGTTGACATCAAAATCAGGATATGGAGTAACAAAGTCAAAAACGTAGTCTTTGGAATGACCAAACCAATCTTCCCAGCCTTCATTCCAACCTTCAACCAAAAGACCATCAAAACCATGTTGGGCAGCAAAATCGATATAACGTTTAACGTTTGTGTTGTTAGCAGCATGGGTTTGGTTTGGAGTTAACTTTGAAAAATCTGTTTGACCAAGCTTAACTGCACTAACATCATTGGTGTAACTCCATGAACTTTTACCTGTAATCATTTCCCACCACACCCCCATGTATTTCATGGGTTTTATCCACGAAGTATCTTCAATAACACAAGGATCGTTGAGATTATATGTCATTCTAGATGCCAAAATATCGCGCGCATCATCACTCACAATTACAGTACGCCAAGGTGTGTTATGAGGTGCAACCATATACGCCAAGTTACCAACAGCATCTGGGGTAAGCCATGACTCAAAACTTAGTGTTTTGGGGTCTAAGTTTAAATGCATGGCGGGATAATCTATAAGTGCTGCTTCGTGTAAATTAATATATAATCCACTGTCGGTTTTGAGCATCAGAGCCGTTTGCACCCCTGTTTTTGAAAACTGTTCTTGCGAGGCATTTCCAGTAAGCGCCGTGTCAAAAAGAGATTGAATTTCAGATAGTCTAGATGTAGTGTAATCGTATTCTTGTGTGTCATAATCGCCTGGAATCCAATGTGCGGTGTGGTCTCCGGTCATGGCAAAAGCCGTGCGCTCTTGTGCAATGATAAAATGCCCTAACTGATCTTGAACTGGAAACTCATATCTAAAGCCAACTCCCTCGTCATATACTCGAAAACGTATATTCATCTTTCGCTGTGTGTTTTTTTGTTGCAAAGCCACCAGCATTTCATTGTAATGATTACGGATACTACTTTCTTCACCCCATACAGGTTCCCATGTTTCGTTTTTGGTATCAAATCGGGTGTTTAACACACTGAAATTTTTAAGCAGGGGTAATGCATCAACAAGTTCAAATCCCATATTACTTTTAGCAATCACTACTTGCCCTTTGTATATAATTTCATATGTAGGCTTGCCATCATTAGAAAGTGAAAAAATTACCTCCGTTTGCTTGTTTGGAGATTGGCACTGTTGCCCAAATAACGTTTGGAAGGCAAAGACACAAGTAAGCATTACGATACTTCTCATAATTAAAAAGTTTAGTTAGTTGCTAAAATATATTCCCATGGCGCCAATGTTGCCTCAGAAAGGGTACGTTTTTCATCCCCGAATACCTCAGTATAGCTACCCGCTACATTTAGCTGAACTGTTTGTTGTGTTGCCGAACAATTGCCCACAAAAAAGAGTGTGTCATTTGCTTTAGTTCTAGAAAAAGCTAAGACATTTTCATTGTCATGAGCAAGCAACGAAATAGCCGCTGGAAATTCTCCAACATCCAAGGCAGAAGTGGTTTTTTTGAGTTCATTGAGTGTGGTATAAAGTGCCATAAAAGACGATTTTGTTTTTGGAATAAAATCCTTTTCAAAAAAGGCTAATCGTTTATCCAGCCCATACTCTTGACCCGAGTAAATAAGCGGAACACCCGGCATAACATAAGTCAATACCGTCATCAATTTAGTTGCATCACCCATGCGTTCTGTAACGGTTCCATTCCATGAGTTTTCATCATGATTTGAGGTAAAACTCATCACCGCATGTTTAGGGTTGTAGTTTTTTTGAACTTCTATAAGATGGTCTTCTAAATCCGTTGCTTTCATTTTACCTTGTGCTACTTGATTGAGTCTGTGATGTCCAGGCCAATCGTAAGACATATGAAACAACTCAATAAGCGGATAACCGCCCTTGTGATTTCCGTCAGACTCCGCCAACATAACCACAGGTTTAATGGCATTGAGTCTAGCAATGGCTTTTTTCCAAAAGGGTATTGATATATTGTATGCAGCATCGCAGCGATAACCGTCAATGCCAACCTCTGCAACCCAATACGCCATATCGTCCTCTAACGCTTGAAGCATGTCAGCGTTATCAAAATTTAATCCTGCTACATCCGACCAATCGGGATTTGGCGGAATGATATTACCAGATTCGTCTTTGATATACCAATCGGGATGTGCCGTAATCCATGGATGATCCCAAGCCGTGTGCCCAGCAACCCAATCGAGCATGACAAACATTTCTAAATCATGTGCAGCAGCAACCAATTCCTTAAAGTCTTCAAGTGTGCCAAACTCGGGGTTAACTCCTCTGTAATCACGAATGGAATAATAACTTCCAAGCGTTCCTTTACGATTGGTTTCGCCTATGGGATGAATAGGCATAAGCCATAAAATATCTACGCCCAATGCTTTAAGTTGAGGTAAAAATTCTTGAAACGCTTTAAAGGTTCCTTCCTCAGTAAATTGACGAATATTTACTTCGTAAAGTACAGCGTCCGAAAGAGCTTCATCAGAAAATACAAATGATTGCGTTCCTTTGTTTTCTTGTGAATTGTTACAAGAACTAAAAAAGAGTGTAATGGATAGAACAAATATGAATATTCTCATAATTCTGGGGTGTTAAATGAAATGATTTTGATTGATTTGGCAGGTACAGCAATTGGCTTTGTAAATGAAATGATTTCATCGGTAAACACCTCTTTCCCTGATTTTGTGTTTCCAATACGCTCTCCAAAACGACTAAAGCTTACGGTTTGAGCTTCTTTGTTGGCATTAAGAACAACCATAATGGTTTTATCTTTTGTGTACCTAAAATACGTGTATACTTCATTTTTGGGGCTAAAATGCATGGTTTTACCATGATGAATTACAGGCTCATTTTTGCGCCAATTAAATAGTTTTGACGTAAAGTCGTAATACCTGTTTTCGCGTTCAGTTCGTTCTGATGCAATAAATGCGCTACGCGTATCTTCTTGCCATCCACCAGGGAAATCACGCCGTAAATCAGCATCACCATTTTCTTTAAGCCCGCGCATACCAATTTCTGTTCCGTAATAGGTTTGTGGAGTGCCGCGAACAGTTGCCATGAGTGTTGTAACAATTTTATAATCCCCAAAATCTGGTGTAATTTCATTAATCCGCGTGGTGTCGTGATTTTCTAAAAACACCATCAAATTGTCTGGGTTAGCATATAAAAAATCGTTTTGAAATACTTTATAGATTTTATTCATTTTTTGATCCCACCACGGTGTCTCTTCGTTAAAAATTTGATGAACTGCCCCGTATAATGCAAAATCTTTTACGTGGGTAACATGAGAATTAAATCCATCAAGGGCGGCTATTGGGCTATCCTTTTGCCAGTACGAAAGATGGACGGGATTCATCACCCAACTTTCAGCTACTATACTAAAATTGGGATATTCATCCATAATGGCTTTGCTCCAAGCAGTAACCTCATCACGACTATTATATGGATACGTGTCAACACGAAAACCTGATAAGTCAGCATATTCAATCCACCAAATGGCATTTTGGGTGAGGTATTTTAGCAGTTGAGGTTGTTTTTGATTTAGGTCAGGCATACTTTCGACAAACCATCCATCAACCATTTCTTTTTTATCAATCTCAGCGGCATAAGGGTCTGTAAAAATTTCTTTGGCATGGCTGGATGGTGTAAAGCTTTCCCACTGATTTATCCAGTCAGATGAGGGCAAATCTTTAATCATATAGTGCTCCAAGCTCCAATGATTTACTACGTAATCCATGATAAGTTTCATGTCGCGTTTACGCATTTCGGAGCTCAGTTTTTTGTAGGTTTCGTTGGTGCCAAATCGCCTATCTATTTGATACACATCGCTGGCAGCATACATATGATATGATCCTTTTGGGTCGTTGTCTTCCACTACAGGCGTATTCCAAATGGCTGTCACACCCAAATCTTCAATGTAATCTAAATGATCTATAACACCTTGTAAGTCACCGCCATGGCGCCCCCATGGGTCTTTTCGGTTGGGTTTTTCGTTGAGTTCGGGATGTGCATCATTAGCGGGGTTGCCGTTGGCAAAGCGATCAGGCATAATTAAGTAAATGAAATCTGCGCTCGTATATCCTTGTCGCAATGCGGAACCCTCTCGCCTGTTATTAATCGTGTATGGAATCGTTACAGACTCTTTGTTGTTATGGTGTAATGTTAATTCATAATTCCCTGCCTTTGTGTTTGCCAAATCTACATACACAAAAAGGTAATTTTCGTTCTCTAGCCGTACAACATCTGTGATTTTTAAGCTTTTTGATTTTACTTTATAGGCTGCCAAATCATCTCCGTAAAGAGTAATCATCAAGCTAGAATCGTGCATGTCTTCCCACCAAAAAGGAGGTTCTATTTTAGACACTTGCGCCGATAGACTAAACGAAATTAAAAGCAATAACATTTTGTTCATAAATGTGATTTTTTAGGGTAGTACTTAAGACATTACACGATTCAGGGAAAATGAAATCTTTTCGCCGTTAATAAAAGCAGGGACTTCTTTCCCCTCAATTAAAGTTACTTTAGAAAAAGATTTATCAACCTCTAGTTGTAAAATACTTCCTCTAAAATTAATTTTAAACGAAAACGATTGCCATGCCTTTGGTAATTGTGGTGTAAAATGAATTGCATCATTTTTTACACGCATTCCGCCAAATCCCTCTACTACGCTGAGCCAAGTTCCTGCCATGGAAGTTATATGAAGTCCTTCGTTAACCTCGGCATTATAATCATCTAAGTCTAAGCGAGAGGTACGTAAATAAAATTCGTATGCTTGCTCTACCCTGCCTAAAGACGCCGCTAATACCGAATGAATAGATGGCGATAGTGACGATTCATGAACCGTAAATGGCTCATAAAAATCAAAGTTTTTTTCTAATTGCTCTGTAGAAAAATGATCTTCAAAAAAGTAGAACCCTTGTAAAACATCTGCCTGTTTTATGTAGGGTGAGCGTAAAATTCTATCCCAAGACCAGTTTTGGTTTATTGGTAACTGCTCCGTTGGAATATATGAAGTATCTGTAAGTTCTTTATCTAAAAAACCATCTTGCTGCAAAAACACATCATGTTTATTATCGTAAGGCAAATACATGCTTTTTGCGATTTCTTTCCATGCTATTAGTTCGTCTGCTTTTAGGGAAAGGCGGTTTGTGATTTCTTTATAAGCATCTACGTGTTTGGAAGAAATAAATGTTAATCGTGAAACGGTATATGTTAAGCACCATTTTGCCGCGTAGTTGGTGTACCAATTATTATTAACGTTGTTTTCGTACTCATTGGGTCCGGTAACACCAAGGATGACATATTTATTTTTATTTGTAGAAAAACTTACACGCTGTGCCCAAAACCGTGCAATACCCACAAGCACATCAATGCCTTTTGCTATTAAATAATCGGTAGATCCAGTGTAGCGTTCAAATGAGTAAATGGCATACGCAATGGCAGCATTTCGGTGTATTTCCTCAAAAGTAATCTCCCACTCATTATGGCATTCTTCCCCGTTCATGGTTACCATTGGATAAAGTGCTGCGCCTGAGTTAAATCCAAGTTTGTTAGCATTTTCAATGGCTTTTTCCAAATGCTTATGGCGGTAATTGAGTAAATTTTCCGCTACTAATTTATTTTTAGTAGCCATGTAAAATGGGAGGCAATATGCCTCTGTGTCCCAATAGGTGCTGCCTCCGTATTTTTCCCCTGTAAATCCTTTGGGGCCAATATTAAGCAAGGGGTTACTTCCAGTATAGGTTTGGTTTAGATGGAAGATATTGAATCGAATGCCTTGTTGAGCCTTCACATCCCCATCAATGGTTATATCTGCCATACCCCAGATATCATTCCAATGAGTTTTTTGTGTTTCCAGTAGTGAATCAAAGCCTTTCTCCAGAGCATTTTGGGCAATAGTAAATACGTGCTTTTGTTGGTCTTCTGCTGGTTGTTGTAGAGAGGAGCAATAGCCCCCCATTTTTTCAACAGTTATTTTTTGCCCTGCTGCCAAATCTACTTGATGCGTAAATGCAATACGCCCTTCTTTTTCCTCACAACTAAAAGCATCAGACCATTTGTCATCAACAAAAAAGGTTACAGCTTGATAGGTGCAAACATCAAACTCCGATTTATTTGTTCTGGTGTGCAATGCAGCAAAATTTCCGTTTGCAAACTGTCCAGTACACTTCCAAAATGGATCATCCCAATTTGAGTCTTTATTTTTTATGTGCGCATCTATATAAGGGGTTAAGGAAATGGTTGCCTTCTGATCATGCAACTGAACGGCATAACGAATGCATCCCAATTCCTCTTGAAACATTGCTAAAAAACGTTCTGACGTTAGTGTTAGCTTTATCCCGTTTGTTGTAGATAGCGTTACACTGCGGGTGTACAATCCACTCTGCATATCCAACTCTCTACGAAAATGATGGACTGTAGCATTGTTTATATCCACCGTTTCATTGTTGCACTTTAGGTCTATACCAATCCAGTTTGGTGCATTTAGCACCTTAGCAAAATACTCGGGATAGCCATTTTTCCACCAACCTACTTTGGTTTTGTCGGGATAAAAAACCCCTGCGACATAGCTTCCCTGAAATGAATTGCCGCTGTACTGTTCTTCAAAATTGGCGCGCTGTCCCATGGCCCCGTTTCCCAAACTAAAAATACTTTCAGCTGCCTCTACCCGTTTTGGGTCGAACGTTTCTTCAATAATTTTCCATGGATGCGCTTCTATATGATCTACATTCATATTACAATTTGTTGATATAGTTGTTTTAATTTTGATAGCGTTAAGTCTATAGCATTGGGCAATACAAGATCTGCTTGATGTAATTCTGCAACATCACCCAATCCCACGGCAAGCATTTGAGCGGATATGGCGGCTTGTATTCCTGCAGGAGCATCTTCAATAACAACACAATTCTGTTGAGATAATTTCATCTGAGCTGCAGCCTTGATAAAAACCTCTGGATTTGGCTTAGAATGCGATACATCATTCCCATCCAAAATCACATCAAATGTTGATTCAAGTCCTAGTTTTTCAATGACAAAACGTGCATTTTTACTTGCTGATCCAAGGGCTACTTTTATATGGTTTTCTTTAAGTTCTTCAATAAGATTAGCAATGCCGGGTAAAATATCGTTTGGGGTAAGTTTGGCACATAATTCCAAATAAAGCTTGTTTTTGCGTGTAGCTACGTCATGTAGTTCTGCCGTTGTTGGCTGTACACCCGCCCAAGCTGCAATTTTAGCAACTGAGTCTTTTCTGCTAACGCCTTTAAGCTGTTCGTTGTCATTAATTTTAAGTTCATAATTCCATTGCTTGGCTAAGGTTTTCCAAGCTGTATAATGAAACTGCGCGGTGTCAACAATTACGCCGTCCAAATCAAAAATAACGCCCCCAATGTTAGGCATGGTATCTGATGGCATTTTTTTCTGTGATTAAAAGATTACACATACCCGAAAGAAGCAACGATATTCCGGCAGCAACGAGTGCAAAAATGGGAGCATCTCCCATAAGGCCAGCAACAAAATTTACCCCTCCAAGCGCTGCAGTGATTTGAGGCAATACAATAAATATGTTAAAAATACCCATACTCATTCCCATTTTGTCGGGATCAACAACACTCGAAAGCATGGCATAAGGCATAGATAGAATACTTCCCCATGCGACCCCTACACAAGCAAACCAAAACTTGAGCAGTTCAGGTTGGGGAAACAGGTACATAGCAATAAAACCAAATCCACCAACAAAAAGCGACCCCATATGAATGAGCTTTCGATTAATGGTTCGTTTAGAGGTATAAAAACTCAACAACAATGCAAACGCCATAGATGACAAGCCGTAAATACCCATATTTGATCCTACAAGATTAGATGCCTTTTGGAAAGCGGTATTCTCTATCTGAAAACGGGCTTCGTGTTCTGGGTTTGAAAAATCAAATTGTGCTTCAATGGGTGCAGGCGCTTTATATACGTGCTCTGTCAGCGCAGGGTTAGCCAAACTCCACATGGCAAAAAAAGCAAACCAGCTAAAAAACTGAATCACGCCTAACTTTACCATGGTCTTGGGCATAGTACTGAGGTAGCCAAAAACCTCAGCAATTAAACTACTTTCCGATTTGCTTTTTTTGAATGCGTCTAAGTCTTCGGGAGGATATTCTTTTGTAGTAAATACTGTGTATAGAATACTGGTAAGGAATACAAATGCCCCTATAGAAAAAGCAACTTTTACGCTCATAGGAATTACACCTGGTGCAGCGGCATCGCTAACGCCCAACTCGGAAACCAGCCAAGGCAAATTACTCGCCACCCAAGTCCCAATACCAATGATTAGGGTTTGCACCACAAATCCATAGGAACGTTGTTGCTCGGGAAGTTTATCTGCCACTAATGCCCGAAAAGGTTCCATGCTGATGTTTATGGATGCATCCAGAATCCATAAGCAGCCAACGGCTACCCAAAGCACAGGCGAATGCGGGACAAAAAATAATGTCAATGAGCTAAGAACAGCACCAATTAGAAAAAAAGGTCGTCTGCGCCCAAATCGAGGATGCCAGGTTTTGTCACTTAAATATCCAATAATGGGTTGTACGATAAGTCCGGTAAGTGGAGCTGCTATCCACAGTAGTGGAATATCATCTTTAGCAGCACCAAGCGTTTGGAAAATTCGTGACATGAATCCGCCTTGTAAGGCGAACCCAAACTGAATTCCCAAAAATCCGAAACTCATGTTCCAGATGTCCCAGAATTTTAACTGAGGCTTCTTCATATTTAAAATACTTTATTTTCCATAAACGTATAAACGAAAATGGTGCAGTTATATTTTTATAAAATATGTCCAAATGAAAATCATGATATCTTGCGAATGCAAGACATAAATTGAAACTCATCAAAACAAAATTGAAGAAGTGTGTATGTTTTGATGGGGCTAATATAAAAATTTATGTTGAATCTCGACGAACAATTTCACACGCCACCACTTTTGTGATAGGTTTTGGTTGTTCAATTTTATTTTCAAGTCTATCAATGAGTAAGTTAGCTGCCTCAATGCCTATTTGGGTTCCGTGCTGATTAACAGTACTTAAGGGTGGTGTGGCGTATTTTGA
>JAFMFL010000075.1 GCA_017856205.1 Flavobacteriaceae bacterium | reverse complement strand
GTGATTTTCTCAATGGCTTTCATCACGTTGGGATAGTTCATCATGGGTTCGCCCATTCCCATAAAAACAATATTGGATAGCGGTCGGTCAAAGTGTTCCAAACTTTGGCGATTGAGTGTTGCTACTTGGTCAAAAATCTCGTCCGGATTTAGATTTCGCATGCGTTTAAGCTGTGCCGTGGCGCAAAACGCACAGTCCAAACTACAACCCACCTGACTGGAAACACAAGCCGTTGAGCGTGTTTCTGTAGGAATTAAAACCGATTCTACAATTTTGCCATCATGAAGACGAACGGCATTTTTAAGCGTGCCGTCATTGCTCTGTTGCACTTTTACAACATCAGTATGATTGATGCTAAAATGCTGAGAAAGTAAGGTGCGGTGCGCCTTGGAAAGGTTTGTCATTTGGGCAAAATCCGTAGCGGCTTTTTGCCATAACCATTCAAAAACCTGATTGCCGTGAAATGCAGGAACTCCATGTTCTACAAAAAAAGAACGAAGTTCTTCTTTGCTACGTCGGCGAATATCTTTCCGAACGTCGCTCATAAATACCTATAAAATAAGCATCGCGTCTCCATACGAATAGAAGCGATACTTATGACTTATTGCCTCATCATAGGCTCTTTTAATAAAATCGTGACCCGCAAAGGCGGAAACCATCATCAGTAGTGTGGATTTTGGTAAGTGAAAATTGGTCACCATCGCATCTCCGATTTTAAAATCATAAGGTGGAAAAATAAACTTGTGTGTCCATCCCTGATATGGGTTAAGTGTGTTGCTTGAAGAAACTGATGTTTCAATAGCGCGCATTGAGGTAGTGCCAATAGCACACACGCGATTTCCAGCAGCTTTTGCACGATTTACAAGTGTTGTAGCGTTTTCATCAATTATCAGCTCTTCCGAATCCATTTTGTGCTTAGATAAATCTTCAACCTCAACCGGATTAAACGTTCCTAAGCCAACGTGCAGGGTGATTTCAGCCAAATCAACTCCTTTGATTTCTAATCGTTTTAATAGATGCTTTGAGAAGTGAAGTCCAGCTGTGGGTGCCGCTACAGCTCCCTCGTGTTTTGCATAAATAGTTTGATAGCGTTCACGATCAAAGCTTTCTTCTGGACGCTTGATGTATTTAGGGAGTGGTGTTTGCCCTAATTTTTTCAATTTTGCTCTGAATTCGTCATAATTGCCGTCAAAGAGAAAACGTAGCGTTCTGCCACGGGAAGTGGTGTTGTCTATAACCTCTGCCACTAGCGTATCATCGTCGCCAAAATAAAGTTTGTTTCCAATTCGGATTTTTCGAGCAGGATCTACCAACACATCCCAAAGACGTTGCTCTTTGTTCAGCTCTCTAAGTAAAAACACTTCAATTTTCGCACCGGTCTTCTCCTTGTTACCCATCAATCGTGCAGGAAAAACCTTGGTGTTGTTAAGCACCATCACATCCCCTTCATCAAAATAATCAGTGATGTCTTTAAAGAGTTTATGCTCGATGGTTTCCGTTTCGCGGTGCAATACCATAAGTTTGGACTCATCGCGATGTTCAGCAGGGTTTTCGGCTAATAACTCTTGGGGGAGTTTAAAATTAAAGTGTGAGAGTTTCATAAAATATCAACAAAGGCGCAAATATACTATCTGCACAGGGGGCTTGTCAAGGGTTTTGGACATTTATTTCGCCAAATCAACAGAAAATCCCAAGCTACGAAGGTCATCCCAAAAAGTTGGGTATGATTTACTTACCACTTCAGCATCATTAATGCGAATGGGCACCTTAATTCCCAGCGGCGCAAACGCCATTGCCATGCGGTGGTCGTGATAAGTGTCAATGACTATGTCCTTATGTATCGAATTTTGGCGCGCAGCTAAATGCAACGATTCGTTGGTTACTCTGATGTCAGCGCCTAATTTGGTAAGCTCGGTGTGAAGCGCCACCAAACGATCTGTCTCTTTGATTTTTAAGGTATGAAGACCCGTCAAATCACACGAAATGCCCAATCCAAAACAAGTTACGGCAATGGTTTGTGCAATATCGGGTGCCTTAATCAAATTAAGTGCAATATGCTGCTGCGCATTGCCATTGTTTTTTAGATGCAACGTATTGCCTTCAAATGTAGATGATACGCCCAACTGCTTATAGATATCGACTAAAACGCTATCGCCTTGAAGGCTATCTGCAACGTAATTTTTTATAGAAACCTGTGCATTTTCTGCCAATGCTACCATGCTAAAATGATAGGACGCCGAACTCCAATCCGATTCCACCTCAACAGTTTTTGACTCAATGTTTTCTTGCGGAAAAACCTGAATGGTTTGCCCTTCAAATACTGCCTTAATACCCACTTTATGCAACAACGAACAAGTCATGTTGATGTATGGAACAGAGGTAATTTCTCCCACCAAATTGATGGTTAGCCCATTGGACAACTTGGGCGCAATTAGCATCAGGGACGTAATGTACTGACTGCTTACATTAGCCGCCAATTCCACCCTTTCAGTTGTAATTTTTTTGCCCGAAATGCGTAGTGGCGGGTAGCCCTCGTTATTTAGGTATTCTATTTCTGCACCGATAGCGCGCAATGCTTCCACCAAAATTTTGATAGGTCGTTCTTGCATGCGTTTTGAACCTGTTAAAATCTTTTGTGCGCCTGGCGTAGTAGCAAAATAAGAAGTCAAAAAGCGCATGGTAGTTCCTGCATGACCTATGTCAATGGTTTCTTCCGATGAAGACAACCCACGCATCATGGCTTGTGTGTCGTCTGAATTTGAAAGGTTTAGCACTTCTAGCGCTGGAAATAAGGCTTGAAGAATCAATAACCGATTTGACTCACTTTTTGAGCCCGTAATAGTACATTTTCCTGAAAGCTGATGCGCTGTATGCGTGAGGCGCAAAGTAATCATGAACGAAGTTTTGGATTGTTATGATGACGCTCGTGATCGCGTTGGGTTTTTAGGTCTAATTTTTTGTCAAAGGCAGCTTGCAAATCGGTATTGGTTTGGTTTGCCAAACAAAGCAACACAAAGAGCACATCGGCGAGTTCTTCGCCAAGGTCTTTGGTTTTATCGCTTTCCTTTTCGGATTGCTCGCCATAGCGTCGAGCGATAATTCGTGCTACTTCACCCACTTCCTCTGTGAGTTGCGCCATATTGGTAAGCTCGTTAAAGTAACGCACACCGTGGGTTTTAATCCACTCATCTACAGCTTCTTGTGCATCTTGAATGTTCATAAATCTTTATTTTTTGAATCGATTATAATCGTCACAGGACCATCGTTTACCAAATCTATTTGCATATCTGCTCCAAAAATACCGCACTGCACGGGTTTTCCCATTGCCAAAGCGGCTTTTTCTAAAAACAATTCATATAGTGGCACTGCAATATCATGCGTGGCAGCTTGAATATATGAAGGTCTATTCCCTTTTTTTGTTTGCGCAAAAAGCGTAAACTGACTTACTACCAATAACTCACCATCAATATCGAGAACACTTTTGTTCATGACTTGATTTTCATCATTAAAAATGCGCATGTTGGTGATTTTATTTACTAGCCAATCCACATCTTCGGCAAGATCTTCGTGGGTAATGCCAAGCAATACCACCAAACCATTACCGATATGCTGCACATGAGTTTGGTTTGCAATGACTTGCGCTTTTTTAACACGTTGAAGAACTGCTCTCATATGTCCCAAAAATCTGTTCGATACTGCGATTCATCTCCTGCCATCATTTGCACGTAGCTTTTATAGCGCGAGGCAGCAATTTCCCCCGACTCTACAGCTGCTTTAACCGCGCACTTGGGCTCATCAAGATGCAAGCAATTGTTAAACTTACAATCTTCCTTACGTTGAAAAAATTCACGAAAATAATCACCCATTTCCTCTGGTGCCATATTTACCATACCAAATCCACGAATACCGGGCGTGTCTACAATGCGCGCGCCAAAATCCAAATCGTGCATTTCGGCAAAAGTGGTAGTGTGTTGCCCTTGCAAATGTTGCGAAGAAATTTCCGCTGTCTTGATATTTAACTCAGGTGCTAAGCTGTTAATGAGCGTAGATTTTCCCACACCACTATGCCCTGAAAGCATACTGGTTTTTCCTTTCATCCACTGCTGAACGGTTTCTAAGTTTGTGCCTTTTAGGGCAGAAATTTCCAAACAAGTGTAACCGATATTCACATAGACATCCATAAGGGCGTGAATTTGTTCCGCTTCCTCAAGAGTGTAGGTGTCTTCTTTGTTAAAAAGCAAAACGGTTTCAATTTCATATGCCTCGGCGGTAGCCAAAAAACGGTCAATAAATGCAGGATAGGTGACAGGATTATTGAGTGTAACCAACAAAAAAGCACAATCTATATTAGCTGCAATAATGTGGATTTGTTTGGACAAATTCACCGATTTCCGCACGATATAGTTCTTGCGCTCATGGATGTGCGTAATCACGCCTTGTGTGCCCTCTTGAGTTTCTTTTAGCGTAGCATCAACTACGTCGCCAACAGCAACAGGGCTTGTGCTTGTAAGACCCTCAATACGGAATTTTCCTTTGATGCGGCAGGGAATAAGTTTCCCATTAGCATCTTTTACGTGATACCAGCTTCCCGTTGATTTGTACACCACTCCTGTCATGTAGCCAAATTAACGGATTTTTGGTTTATAACCACTAATTGTTGATTATCTGCTCTTGGTGGTTGATGGATTCTTGGTGAATAGCCTTAAAAATGCGAAGGATAAATTCTTCACTAAGTCCTTTTTCATCTCCGTCTAAAATCATTTTGCCCAAAATTTCGTTCCATCGTTTAGACTGCAATACAGCAACATTGTGGTCTTTTTTGAGTTCACCAATTTCGTTTGCAACTTTCATACGCTTACTCAAGCTTTCCAGCAAACTTGCATCGATAACATCAATTTGTGTACGCAGAGTGTTTAACTTGTTTTTGTACTCCGCATCGTCATCTGTTTCCTTACGGATTTTCAAATCTTCCATCATTTGAACAAGCGTGTCGGGTGTAATTTGCTGCGCAGCATCACTCCACGCATTATCTGGATCCCAATGCGTTTCTACCATCAATCCATCAAAATTTAAATCCAATGCAGTTTGACAAATATCATGGATAATATCTCGGCGCCCTGCAATGTGCGACGGATCGCAAATTAGGGGTAAATCAGGGAAGCGATTTTGCAATTCAACCACAATCTGCCACTCCGGATTGTTGCGGTATTTAGATTTATCATAGGTAGAAAACCCTCGATGAATAACCCCCAAGTTTTTGATGTTAGCGGTGTATAAACGCTCAATACCGCCAAGCCACAACGCTAGGTCTGGGTTTACAGGGTTTTTCACCAAAACAATTTTGTCCGTACCTTCAAGTGCATCGGCAATTTCTTGCACAATAAACGGACTAACCGTTGAGCGTGCGCCAATCCACAAAATGTCAATATCGTGCTCCAATGCCAACTGAACATGCGCGCGATTTGCCACTTCCGTACACGTAAGCAATCCCGTTTCTTCCTTTACACGTTGCAGCCACTTTAATCCAATAGCACCAACACCCTCAAAGTTTCCGGGGCGTGTACGCGGTTTCCAAATACCGGCACGATAGGCAGTAACATCTGTGTCTTTTAGCTCGTGTGCAATTTTGAGCACTTGTTCTTCGGTTTCAGCGCTACAAGGTCCTGCAATTACAAGCGGATGATCAAGCTCAAAATCATTGAGCCACTGGCGCATTTTTGGGTTGTTTTCCATGGTTATTTCTATTTATGTTCTAAAATTGTTCCTATTTTATTGATGTATTTCATTTCAGCAAGCAGTTCTTCAACAGCCTCTGCTTCAAGTTTTTCTTTGAATAAGTTCAGGTTGGAAATGTACTCATTTAGTGTTTCCAAAACGTTATGCTTGTTTTGAATAAAAATGGGCATCCACATTTCTGGTGAACTTTTAGCCAGGCGTACCGTGGACGCAAATCCACTACCTGCCATATCAAAGATGCTTTGCTCGTCAGGTTCTTTTTCCAGAACCGTTTTTCCAAGCATAAATGAGGTGATGTGCGACAAGTGCGACACGTAGGCAATATGCCTATCGTGGCCAACAGGGTCCATGTGGCGCACTACCATATTTAGTTTTTTAAGAAGATTTTCCGCATGCGCTAGCAAATCTGGGCGTGTTTGTTGTGCCTCGCAAAGCATT
>JAFMFL010000074.1 GCA_017856205.1 Flavobacteriaceae bacterium | reverse complement strand
GTTCATCCTGAGCCAGGATCAAACTCTTCATTGTATAACTTTAATAAAATTTAACAACAAACAATTGACTTTTTAGAGCTGTCTCATGATGGTTTTGCTTCGTATTTTCCTTCGCCGAAGCGAAGTATACGCGCTGTCATTCTCAATAATTCAATGAACTTTTTGTGCCTTCATTTTTTGAAAGCGGTTGCAAATATACGCTGCTTTTTGGTTCTCACAACCCCACATGAAAAAAAAATAAAACTTTTTTTTATTTGATGTGGTCCACAGCTTTTTTTGCGGACTGCAAATATACAACCCTTTTAATTCCACATACTATATCACAGGTATTATTTTTTGATTATTTTATTTGAAGCGTCTAGACTCCCATCAGACTGTGCACGAAGTAGAATCCCCTCAATCATGGCATCTTCCTCGACTTCATCAGGATTAAATCTTGTTTTAAGGTTTAAATCAAAAAACTTTGCCGTGGTTTGATACATAAATGCACGCCATCCACTTCTAAGGTTTTTTATCAATTCGTATGTAGTTTGACCCGTTTCACGGTGAATCAATTTAATCAAAATACGTCCTTCAGAGCGCGTAAGCCGTCTCAATTCTACTTCAAATTCGCCTTCCAAATAGCGTTCTACGTGTTTGGTATAGCGTTTTTTTGCACGTTTTCGTTTGATGTTTGCTAAGCGTTCGTTTAGCGCTACCAAGCGTTCTGACGCCATTTTAGCATAGGGATATACTTTTAGGGTGCGTTTGCGAAGTCTTAAATACGTTAAATAATCGCTGTAGCTTTCAAATTTTAAATTTGGTAGCACAACCACCTCGCTTAAATCAACATAAGGATTTACGAGTGTATCACCCTCTACTATATATATTGGTTGCGGCTGTTGGGCTAAAAGCCAACAACTACTCATTAGCAGAACCAAATAAAATAGTTTTCGCATGGGTTCAAAAGTACTAAGATTGTTTTAGGTTTATGTTGTACTTTAGATGCTTTAATTTTTTATTTCAAATGAAAAGCATACTCAATAAAAAATCACACGAATTTCTAGTTAAATACTTGAATAACCCTGCGCCTACGGGCTATGAATGGGAAAGCCAAAAGATTTGGATGGACTATCTCAAACCCTATGTAGATGCGTTTATAACTGACACTTACGGAACTGCTGTTGGTGTTATAAACCCTGAAGCAGCGTTTAAAGTTGTTATTGAGGCGCATTCAGATGAAATTTCATGGTATGTCAACTATATTTCGGAAAAAGGATTGATTTCAGTTATTCGAAACGGTGGTAGCGACCATATCATTGCGCCATCAAAATGGGTGAATATTCACACCAAAAAAGGCATTGTCAAAGGGGTTTTTGGTTGGCCAGCTATTCACACTAGAACTCCGGGTAAAGAAGAAACACCTAAGATTGAAAATATAACTATTGATGTTGGCGCAGCTACCAAAGAAGAAGTTGAAAAGCTGGGCATTCACGTTGGGTGTGTCATTACATATCCCGATACGTTTCAGGTGCTAAACAAAAACAAGTTTGTGTGTCGCGCGCTAGATAACCGTATCGGCGGTTTTATGATAGCAGAAGTGGCGCGCCTTTTAAAAGAGAATGACATCAAACTTCCATTTGGATTATATGTGACCAATTCGGTACAAGAAGAGATTGGCTTGCGTGGGGCAGAAATGATTACACAACGTATTAAACCTAATGTAGCCATCGTCACGGATGTTTGTCACGATACAACGACACCTATGCTAGATCCTAAAAAGCAAGGAGATAATGCCATAGGTAAAGGTCCGGTAATATCATATGCTCCTGCAGTGCAGCAACTGCTTCGCGATAGGATTATTGAAACAGCAGAAGCGAAAAAAATTCCATTTCAGCGCTTGGCATCTTCTCGATATACGGGTACAGATACTGACGCTTTTGCGTACAGTAATGGCGGTGTTCCTTCTGCACTGATTTCTTTGCCACTAAAATACATGCACACCACTGTAGAAATGGTACACCAAGAAGATGTTGAAAACGTTATCAAGTTGATTTACGAAACAGTGCAAACCATCAAGAACGGAGAGGAGTTTAGCTATTTTGCTTAATCTCCTCGACTACTTCTGGGTTTAACAAGGTAGAAATATCGCCAAGATTGTCGTACTCCCCAGCAGCGAGTTTGCGTAAAATTCTGCGCATAATTTTTCCACTCCGTGTTTTAGGCAAACCACTCACTACTTGTATGCGGTCGGGTTTGGCAATAGGCCCAATGGTTTTTGCTACCAAATCGCGTAGTTCGTTGGTAAGTTTTTCTGCATCATCAACACTCTTGTTCGGAATAACAAAAGCGTGAAGTGCGTTTCCTTTTATATCGTGTGGAAAACCAACCACAGCACTTTCTACCACATTTGTGTGTTCATTTAGTGCATTTTCAATGGGTGCTGTTCCCAGATTATGTCCCGAAACAATCACCACGTCATCTACCCTACCCGTAATACGATAATTACCGTCTGCATCACGAAGTGCGCCGTCCCCCGGAAAATAATATCCTGGATATGCTGAGAAATACACCTTTTTATATCGCTCGTGGTCGCCCCAAATGGTACGTGCTATTGAGGGCCAAGGATGTTTAATTGCTAAAATCCCTTCTGCTTCGCCTTCCAATTCGTTACCATCGTTATCAAGTAATACCGCTTGAATACCTGGCATAGGTAGTGTAGCATAAGTTGGTTTTTGGGGAGTTACACCCGCCAAAGAAGAAATTAAAATCCCCCCTGTTTCGGTTTGCCACCATGTATCCGCAATAGGGCAATTATGTTTACCAACGTGCTTATCATACCAATGCCATGCTTCTGCATTTATCGGTTCACCCACAGATCCTAACACTTTTAGAGATGATAAATCATGTTTTTCCACTAATGAAGTTGGATGTTTTTCAAGCGCTCTAATAGCTGTAGGTGCGGTATAAAACTGATTTACCTTATGTTTGGCACACACTTCCCAAAAACGTCCATAATCGGGATATGATGGAACCCCTTCAAACATTACAGTTGTTGCACCAACAGCCAAAGGACCATACACAATATAGGAGTGCCCCGTAATCCAGCCTATATCAGCGGTACACCAATACACGTCGCCTTTTTGGTATTGAAACACATTTTGAAACGAATAGGCAGTATATACCATATAGCCACCACAGGAATGCACCATACCTTTGGGTTTGCCTGTAGAACCCGAAGTGTATAAAATAAATAGTGGGTCTTCGCTATCCATGATTTCTGCAGGGCAAGAATCAGAAACCTTTTCAAGCTCTTCATGCCACCATAAATCAATGGAATTCCATTCTACCTCCTGTCCTGTGCGCTTAAAAACAATGCAGTTTTTTATTGTTGGGCATTGGGTCAAGGCCTCGTCTGCAATTGCTTTTAGTGGAGTGATTTTTGGTCCTCTATAACTGCCATCAGCAGTGAGCAGCATGGTACACGCTGCATCATTAATACGTGCTGCAAGAGCTGTTGCTGAAAAACCTGCAAAAACTACCGAATGAATTGCGCCAATACGCGCACATGCCAAAACAGCAATGGCTAATTCTGGCGTCATAGGCATATAAATACAAATTCTATCTCCTTTTTTAGCGCCATTTGCTTTTAGCATATTTGCCGCACGGCAAACTCTGCTATGCAATTCTTTGTAAGTGATGTGCTCCGCAGCTTCGCTGGGGTCGTTTGGCTCAAAAATGATAGCGGTTTGATCGGGTTGCGTTTTGAGGTGTCTATCCAAACAATTTTCAGTAATATTGAGTTTACCACCTAAAAACCACTTTACCTCAGGGGCATGAAAATCATACTCCAATACCTTATCCCACGGCTTATGCCATTGAAAATTTTTAGCAATTTCTGCCCAAAAGGGTTCTGGGTTTTTACGTGCAAGTTGTTTTGCTTGATGATAGGAATCTATTGTGCTGTAAGCCAAATCTTTCATTTGATAAAATTTCGGCTCAAATTACTAATAATCTATTAATAAAATCAGATAATTAATTTGCTGGTACAGGAAAACCACGAGCACGCATCAGGGCATCAATTGATGCATCACGTCCACGAAACAGACGATAGGCTTCTGCAGGGTCAATGGAGTTTCGTGGCGCAAACAAATAGGTGACTAATTTTTCTGCCATCTTTTCATCATAAAATCCGCCGGGGGCTTCCCTAAAGGCTTCGGTCGCATCGGCAGTTAGCACATCTGCCCACATATAACCATAATAAGCAGTGGCATACCCCTCACCCGAAAAAACATGTCCAAAATGTGGTGTACGATGACGCATGGGTAATTCTTTTGGCATGTTGAGTGCAGCTAAGGTTTCGCGCTCAAATGCACCGACATCAATATTTGCTGGGTCTGCCAAATGTAATTTCATGTCCATTAAGGCAGAAGCCAAATACTCTGTTGTGGCAAATCCTTGATTGAATGTAGCAGCTTTTTTGATTTTCGCCACTAATGCTTCGGGCATAGGCTCTCCTGTTTTTTGATGCACCAAAAAGCGATCAATAACCTCATCGGTTGAAAGCCAACGCTCTAATAATTGCGATTGAAATTCCGTGTAATCACGCACGCCACCGTTTAGTGTAGGATATTTTACGTTTGATGCAAAGAAATGCAGCGCATGCCCAAATTCATGGAAAAAGGTTGTGGCATCGTCCCAAGAAATCAATAAGGCTTCGCCAGGAGCAGGTTTTACAAAATTGGAATTATTTGATGCTAACACATTTGTTTTGCCGTCAAAAGTAGAATAGCTACGATATGTAGTCGCCCAAGCACCAGAGCGTTTTCCTTCTCTGGCATAAGGATCTAAATACCACAATCCAATATGGTCACCTGTGTCTTTGTTGGTAACTTCCCAAACTTTAACATCTTCATGAAAAACAGGGACAGAACCCTCTGGAACAGGTGAAAATGCATATCCAAACAAGCGTCCTGCTACGTAGTGCATGGCATCGGTAAGCTTATCCAATTGCAAGTATTGCTTTACCTCGTCCGAATCTAAATCGTATGTTGATTTGCGGACCTTTTCCGCATAAAATCGATAATCCCAAGGCTCGATCGTAATCTTATCTCCGTTAGCATCTGCTACCGCTTGCATATCAGCAACTTCCTCGTTTACTCGAGCAATAGCGGCAGGCCAAACAGCTTCCATAAGTGCTAAGGCATTTTCTGGGTTTTTAGCCATTCTGTTTTGCAAACGCCATTCCGCAAAATTATTATGCCCAAGAAGGGCAACACGCTCTTTACGTAGTTTTAATATCTGTGCGATGATAGCTTTGTTGTCGTATTCGTCATCATTATCACCCCGAGAGTAATAATTTGTCCACACTTTTTTGCGCAAATCTCTTTCGGTAGAATTGGTCAAAAATGGATCCATAGACGAACGTGTGTTGGTCACCGCATATTTGCCTTTTTCGCCTTTACTTTCTGCTATACGAGCAGCAGATTTTACAAAAGCATCGGGTAGTCCACCCAATTGATTTTCAGATAAATAAGTGACATAATTTTCCTCATCATGTAGGACGTTATTGGAAAATTTGGTGTACAAGGTTGACAATTCTTTATTGATTTCGGCGTAGCGTTTCTTTTTTTCTGCATCCAAATTTGCTCCGCTCATAGCAAAACTCTGATAGGTGAGCTCCGCTACACGCTGTTGGTCAGCGGGAAGTGGATTTTCTTTTGATGCCTCATAAATGGTTTTTACGCGTTGAAATAACGGTTCATTTTGTGTGATTTTAGATTGAAATTCCGAAAATAAGGGGGCTAATTCGGTTTGTACTTCACGAAATTCGGGAGAAGACATATTACTACTAAAAATTCCGTAATAGGCAAAAGCACGGTCTAGTGGTGCTCCCGATCGTTCCATTTCTTCAATGGTGTTTTCAAAAGTTGGTGGCTCGGGATTGGTAGCAATTGCTTCCATTTCCTCAAGACTAAGCTCCATGGCTTTAAGCATGGCAGGCTTAACGTCTGCTACTGCCATTTTATCAAAGGCAGGGGTTCCTTGATAAGGTCCTTCCCAAGTTTTTAGTAAAGTATTGGTAAAAGACGGTCCTTGTGAGCAAGAAACAAAAATAATGATAAGAGTAAATAAGCTATAACGTAATGCTATTGATGTCTTCATGGGTGTCAATTGTTTAAAGAAAATGTTTTCTAAAATACTTAAAATTATT
>JAFMFL010000073.1 GCA_017856205.1 Flavobacteriaceae bacterium | reverse complement strand
AATTCGTATAATCGTCTAAAACTTCAAAAGTATCGGCAACAGTTTCGTCTTTTTCAATTTCTGATGAAAACACCTCGTAATTCAACGAAAACACATTTTTATCTTGCTGCGCCTTAACCCATTTTGCATTTTTATCTATTAACTGAAAAAGCTCACTTTTCTCAATGCGTTCTGCACTTTTTAGAATCACGTCTTGATAATTCCCATAGCCGTTCCATTTAGAAAACGACGCAGAAGCAATTTGATCCCACACCAATGGATTTTCCTCGTCTTTCTCACCAATATCTACATAGGCGTAGCGGTCTGGAGCAACCACATCACTTTTTACTCCCTCCAACTGCGTAGATTTTCCTGTAATGCGATAAAACTTTTCGGTAGTATATTTCAATGCGCCCAAATCACCATAAGTGCTTTTAGATACAAATCTGTTCAACTCAAGCACGTTTTGCACCGTGCCCTTTCCAAAGGTTTGTTTGCTACCCAATACCACAGCGCGCTCGTAATCTTGCATCGCAGCAGCCAAAATTTCAGATGCAGATGCAGAAAGTTCATTGACCATAATAACAAGTGGTCCTTCCCAAAGTGTCTTTCCATCTCTGTCTTTAAGCACTTTACTTTTTTCAGAGGTAGATTTTACCTGAACCACTGGGCCTTCATCGATAAAAAACCCCGCCATATCAACTACCGTTTGCAACGAACCACCGCCGTTATTTCTCAAATCAATAACAAGTCCATTCATCCCTTGCTTTTTCAATCGAATGATTTCCTGCTGCATGTCTTTTGCAGCGTTTCGTTCTTTGTAGTCCTTAAAATCAACGTAGAATTTTGGTAAGTGGATTAGCCCATACGACCGCCCTGCTTTTTCTATTAGTGTTGATTTCAAATACGATTCTTCCATGACAACCGTATCGCGGTTGATTGCAACCTCCTCTACAGTCCCATCCACTTTTTTTACGGTGAGAAACACTGTAGTTCCTGCGGGACCTTTGATAAGCTCAATGGCATCGTCTAAGCGCATAGACTGAACGTCAACCGGATCACCTTCCTGTTGTCTGACCATCATAATTTGATCGCCAACTTCAATCGATTGATCTCGCCATAAAGGACCCCCAGAAATAATTTCTACAATTTTTATCGCTTGATTTCGCTTGGTTAGTCTTGCACCAATTCCTTCGTATTTTCCAGACATAGAGGCATCAAATCTGTCTTTATCTACAGGCGCAAAATACACCGAGTGTGGGTCAAACTGCGAAACAAAAGCGTTTAAATAGGTACCAAACCAATCTTCCTCCCTTAAATCACCCATAAGTGAGAAGTAATTTTCAAGATTTTCGCGTGTAATATTACGGGCTTCTACTTCCAATTCTGCAAATGTTTTTGGTGTGTAGGAAGTGTCTTTTTCTGCTCTTTTTTCTTCCTCCTCTTGTTTATTATGTACAATATTTAGCGTTGAAAACTTGAGTTGCTTGCGCCACTTTTCGGTGCGTTGACGCAGCGTAAGCGGATAGTCTTGCTCTTCGTAATTGAGATCAATTTCTTCATTTTTGGAATAGTCAAAGGGCTTTTCCAACAGCTCGGAATAAAATAATTCTGCTTCTGCTTTACGCTCAAGATAGCGGGCATACACCAAATCAAAAAAGTCTGTATTCAAACTTCGAAACTCATCGTCAAGTGCATATTTATATCGCTCAAACTGAATAATATCCTTCTTCAAAAAATACCTTTTTTGTCCATCAAGCGCCTCTAGGAATGTAGTGTGGAGTTTTTCAGATAGATCGTCATTTATAATTTTTGGAGAAAAATGACCCCGTTGCATAAAATATGTGATAAGCTCCATGAGCAACTTATCTTTGGATGCAGTGTTGGAAAAACTGTGATTTGCAGGCGCATTGAAACGTGTCCAAGCAACAAATACTAGGGCAACTAAAATTAAGGGAACAAAAATCTTCTTTCTCATATGTGTCATTGGAAGCAAGGTTAAATGTACTACTTTTTGTTAACTTTTTGATAAGTCCTCGATAATCATGCCAAATTAAACCAAAATCACGCTGCCATTGTGTATTTTTAACGTTCAATTAACAAAAATGAAAAAGCCACTTATTCTGGTTACCAACGATGACGGTATCAGCGCACCGGGGTTGCGAAACCTGATAAAAGTTATGACCACTATTGGTGATGTGGTGGTGGTTGCACCCGATAGTCCGCAATCTGGAATGGGACATGCCATTACCATAAACAACACTTTGCGATGTAGTAAGGTAACTATTGATGACGGTCCGCAAACAGAATACGCCTGTTCGGGTACCCCTGCCGATTGTGTAAAAATGGGTGTGCACGAAATCCTAAAACGCAAACCCGATTTATGTGTTTCGGGAATCAATCACGGTTCAAATTCATCCATCAATGTTATTTACTCAGGCACCATGAGTGCTGCCGTAGAAGCGGGCATTGAAGGTATCCCAGCTATCGGTTTTTCGCTATTGGACTATGCTTGGAATGCCGATTTTTCACAAGTAACCTCTTTTGTTAAGCGTATTGCCGAATCGGCACTAACCAACGGAATTCCTGAGGGTGTTGTGCTAAATGTAAACCTACCTAAACTTCTCGAAAAAGACATTAAAGGCATTCGCATTTGCCGTCAAGCCATGGCGTATTGGGTAGAAGAATTTGACAAACGAAAAGACCCAACAGGCAAAGAATATTATTGGCTAACAGGAAAATTTATCAATGAGGACAAAGGCGAAGATACAGATGAATGGGCACTCGAAAATGGCTATGTGAGTGTGGTTCCTGTGCATTTTGATATGACTGCTCATCACAGTATTCAAAAACTAAACACATGGGATTTCTAAAACCCTCTATGCGTTGGGGTGTACTTATTGGTATTGGTCTACCCGCTTTTTTGTTGGGTATTGTTTTACTTGTTTTTGACACGCAAGGGAAAGAAATACAATCCGCCGCTTTGGCTGGGCTTGCTGCCCTTAGTGCCGTTCCAAACCTGTTGCTCTTTTTTTGGGCACTTCGAAAAAATAAAGACACCATGGCATATGGTATTCTTATGGGCTGCATCTTGTGGGCTTTGTTTACCTTTGGCATAAAGTTTTTTGGATGAAATATTACGTCATTGCGGGTGAAGCATCGGGCGATTTGCACGGCGCAAATATGCTCAAAGCGTTACAGCATAAAGACCCATCCGCAGTGATTAGGGCTTGGGGTGGTGACCGCATGCAAGCCGAAGGCGCAACATTAGTAAAACAATACCGCGATTTGGCATTTATGGGCTTTTGGGAAGTTGCCAAAAACCTCAGCACCATTCTGAACAACATTAAGCTTTGTAAAGAAGATATTGCAACATTTAAACCAGATGCGCTGATTTTAATCGATTATCCTGGGTTTAATTTACGTATTGCCGAGTGGGCAAAAGCGCAGCGCATTCCGGTGCATTATTATATCAGTCCGCAAGTGTGGGCATGGAAAGAAAACAGGGTAAAATTGATGGCACGAGTTATTGATTACTTGTATGTTATTCTCCCTTTTGAAAAGTCTTTTTTTGAAGAAAAACACCGTATTCCCGTTGATTTTGTAGGACATCCGTTATTAGACGAAGTGTCCCATTTTGATGCAGGTTCAGAAGCCAATTTTAGAAAACAACACATGTTACCTAAAGACAAACCCATCATTGCTTTACTTCCTGGGAGCAGAGCCCAAGAGGTAAAAAAAATGCTGGATGTGATGGTAGCAACCGCCAAACAATTTCCAGACCATTGTTTTGTGGTGGCAGCAGCGCCGCATCTCAACAATTCGCTTTTTGAAGGCTTACCCGTATATGTTGTTAGAAATGACACCTACACTCTTTTAGCTCATGCCACAGCAGCGTTGGTCACTAGTGGAACCGCAACCCTAGAAACAGCACTTTTTGAAGTGCCACAAGTGGTATGCTACAAAACCAGTGCGTTGAGTTATCTTATTGGAAAGCAAGTGGTCAAATTACCTTATATCTCGTTAGTAAATCTAATTTTAGATAAAAACGCCGTTCCCGAACGCATCCAATCGGAGTGCAACGCTAATCAATTAACAGCAGATTTATCAGAAATTTTGACTGGAGCAAAGCGACAAGCGCAACTTGACGCCTACAAAACATTAAAGGAAAAATTAGGAGGAAGTGGCGCAAGTGCTGCTGTTGCCAAGTTAATTTTGGAACGAACCCATGCGTAATTTTATTTTTATACTACTTGCCGTGAGTCTTGTAAGCTGCGGTAGTTTTAAAAAAGGCACCAAAATGAAACCCCGTGACGGGGTGGTGTATTATGCCAAAGGATATATGGGAACTCCTTATGTTTATGGCGGAACAACCAAAAGAGGCATTGATTGCTCTGGGCTAATCTACAATGCCTACCGCCAACAAGGCATTCGGGTGCCAAGAACCGTTCACGAATTGCGAAAAAAAGGGAAACGTATTTCAGTTGATAGAGCCAAAAAAGGGGATATTGTATTCTTTAGAACATCAAAAAAGCGAAAACTAACCCACGCTGGTATCGTGGTAAGTACAAAAGGTGGTGTTCCGCAATTTATTCATGCCTCTACATCAAAGGGGGTGATGGTTTCTTCCTTAGATACTAGCTATTGGAAAAAGGCGTATGCCCAAACCCGAAGGCTGCTCAAAAAATAATTTTTTGTACTTTGAGGCATGCCTCATCCAAGTACACCAATAGCGGTCATAGCACTATCGCTTAGCGCGGGAATTTTGCTGCGTGAAACAGGATTCGAGCCTTCTTTTTTTCTATTTGTTGCAAGCACAGCCCTGCTGATTTTTTGTCATTTTAAACGGTTGAGAAAACTCTTTTTATTTGCGGCATGTAGTTGTTTTTTATTGCTGGGAACGATACGATACAAACCACCAAATGCAACTGTTAGTTCAAAGCCAAATCATTATACCATTGAAATCAAAACAGTACAAAACACCACCGCTTTTGGATATCAATATGTGGTAAAAACAACGCAGAACGAAAATGCACTTCTCCAAACAAACTTGGAGAACAAATTTACTGTTGGCGACCTCCTTTTGGTGCATGTAACATTTGTTCCGATAGCAACTCCAAAAAACCGAACGGATTTTGATTTTAAAACCTATATGCGTCATAAAGGTGTTTCACGAAAACTGGTGCTTACAAACGAGGTTTTTATCCCGGTTGGGCACAAATCAAGTGTAAAAAGTTGGGTGTTTGCCGTACAACAAAAACTGATTTCAAAATTGAAAAAAACGCCTTTGCAAGAAGACAGCAAAGCTTTGGTAATGGCGCTTGTCTTGGGAAATAAAAAAGAACTAACGGAGGAACGTATCCAACAGTATCAGCGGGCAGGTGCTATGCACCTACTGGCAATCTCTGGACTGCATATCGGCGTGGTGTTGCTGTTACTCCGCTTTTTAGTGGCACCCCTAAAACGAGTTCGGTATGGGACTTTTTTGGCGGCGGTATTACCTATTGTTTTTTTGTGGTGTTTTGCGCTTATCACAGGAGGAGCGTCATCTGTAATTCGGGCAGTAACCATGTTTTCATTCTTGCAGATTGGACTTGCCCTAAAACGAAAAAACGTGCGAATGCAGGGCGTTTGGGTCAGTTTTGTGGTGTTGCTTTTTGTGCAACCACAACTGCTTTTTGATATTGGGTTTCAATTAAGTTACGCAGCTGTTTTTGGCATTGTCTGGATGATGCCACATTGGCAACGCTTGTTTGTGAAAAAAAATCGTTTGGTGCGGTATGTAGCTGCGCTTATTGGTATTGGCGGCATTGCTCAGTTGTCCGTTTTACCCCTGAGTTTGTTCTATTTTCATCAATTTCCCATGCTGTTTTGGCTGAGTAACCTGGTGCTTGTTCCCTTTGTTGGGGGCATCATTATGATTGGAATTGGGTGTATTGTGATGAGTTTTTTTTTATCTGCAGACTGGTTTTTTACTTTAGCAGACTCCGTGTTTTGGGGCTATCAATGGGTAGTGGCGTGGATTGCACAATGGGAAGGTTTTTTTGTGGAATACATTCCATTTAGAGCCATTGATGCATTACTGCTTGGTATGACTATTTTGGTTTTATTTTATCTGTTGCAATCTCCAAAAAAATATAAAATTGTGTTGTTTGGAATGCTCAGTTTAGTGTTTCATGCACAATTGTATTTAGACTGGGAAAAACCGCCAAAAGCAACCATTACACAATTGTATAAAAATTCATTGCTATTGATAGCGGATAATGATAACGTTATCGCAATAGCAGCCAAGCAAACACCAAAAGTGAAACGCACGGCACAGCTATTTCA
>JAFMFL010000072.1 GCA_017856205.1 Flavobacteriaceae bacterium | reverse complement strand
CGGGCATTTGTGCGTCTTGGAAACGCTCGGTAAGCGACACCAAACCGTATTTGCCCGTTGAGGCATGACGATAGGTTTCTACACTAGGTGTTGCAGTTCCCAACAACACTTTTGCGTGGTGCATCTGCGCCAAAACCATGGCAGCATCTCGTGCGTGATAGCGTGGTGCAGCATCGTATTGCTTGTATGAGGTTTCGTGCGACTCATCGATGATTATCAATCCTAACTGATGAAAGGGAAGCAAAGCTGCCGAGCGCGCACCCAAAACCAATCTTGCTTTAGGTTTATTTTGGTTGATTTTTTCCCATGTTTCGGCTCGTTCTTGCGGACTGTATTTGGAGTGATATACTGCCAAATATTGTCCAAAAAACGTATATAATCGTTGCATGAGCTGTGTGGTCAGACTGATTTCAGGTACCAAAAACAGCACTTGTTTTCCAGCACTTAATTGCTCTTGAATCAAATGCATATACACTTCGGTTTTCCCCGAACCCGTAACCCCGTGGAGCAACGTAATTGCCTTAGATTCCCAGCTTTTTTGGATGGCCGTTTTGGCATTATTCTGCGGTAGTGTTAGAGGAAGAAGTGGCTCGTCTGGAATTGTTTTGGTAGGCAAACGATCTACAATACGCTTTTGTTTTACCACAACATTGTGCTTAATAAGGGTCTCAACAGAAGACGGACTGACGGTTTCTAATTTGGAAAAGTCTGAAAGCACAACGGCTTCTTTTTGCTGCAAAAAGGTCAAAAGGGTTTTATATTGCTTTGGTTTTGATGCCAAATCTTCTAGTTGCTGCTTTAGCGCGTCATCGTCTTTCAAGCGTGGATGTAGCACTACTTCTGTTTGTTCTTTGGGCTGATATTGCGCATACACCTCCTCTTTTAATACCGCATATTTTGCTTCAACTAATTCGTTTAAAACTGGGAAAGGATTTTTTACTCCTATAAGCTGCTGCACTTGAGATAACGACAGGGTATTATTTGGTTGCACCTGTTCCAACAATTTTTTGGCATTTTTGGATAACGTTGGCAATACAACTTTCCATTCTTTAATGATAAGTTCCGTTTCGCTTTCCAGTAGCATCACAGAAGGGAGTGCTATTCGCAACACCAATCCCAAAGGAGCTTTGTAATAGGAAGCTATCCATTGCAAAAAGGAAATTTGTACGGGAGCAAGTATGGGCTGTGTATCAATAATGCTGTCAATTTGTTTTGGCTCATAAGCCTTTGGCGCATTTTGGTGGACATTGAATACAATTGCCGTAAACATTTTTCGCTTGCCAAACGGAACCACAACGCGCATTCCGGGCTTTAGCACCTCTGCCTCGGCTGGTGTAATGGCATAGGTAAAGGTTTCCTTTAGCGGTAAGGGAAGAATTACATCTAAAAAAAATGGCATTAGCGAGACTGTTTTAGCTTTGCGATAGAGGCATTGAGTTCAAATCCCAACAACAAGACTATCGCATTTAACCAAATATAAAGCATCAAAATAAGGATTGCGCCTATAGAGCCATAAAGTTGGTTGTATTGGGCAAAATTATCAAGGTAAATTCCAAAGCCAAACGAGGTTAGTGCAAACAACAAAGTGGTCACCAAAGCACCTGCCGAAAAGAAACTAGAAAACCCACGATGTGTGCCAAAGTAAAATAAAATAGCGCTTACCATATATGCCATTCCAAAGAAAAACAAGAGGCGTACCCATGGGCTGAGCTCAAATCCAAAATCGAAAATTTGTGCCACTAAAAGTTCAAAAAACAAATAGCCGGCAATGGAAATTAACAGCATCAATCCCAACAAAACACCCACAGCAACAGCATAAATATATTGCTTGATAAAATGCCTGCTGAGACTTACGTGAATAGATTCACTAAATCCTCCAAAAATGGCATTTACCCCATTGCCCATAAAAAAAATGGAAAGTAAAAATGTGGAAGAAAGTAAACTTCTTCTGGGTTTAGATTGAATATCGTACAGCACACTGTTCAAAAAATCTTGTGCTTCTGACGGAGCTACTGATAAAAAAAATGACGAAAAGGTATCCTCGATATTTTCGATAGGAACAAACGGAATAAGGTTAAGGACAAATATTAGGAACGGAAACAACGCCATAAAAAAACTAAATGCAATACTACTTGCCCGTGTTGTAAGTGCGCCTTTGAGAACACCCAAAACATAAAGCTCCAACAATTGGTAAAGTGACAGAGACCGTTCATCACCAAAACGAATACTTTGCAAAAATGCCGTGCTTTTTTGAATAAACCCCTTTAGCATTTTGCTAAAGTAGCTAATAAAATGGAGGCTTTCATAAAAGTTGATACCTTCGCATTGTGAAAATTAAAGTAATCTGTGTGGGAAAAACCAATCACGACGCATTGCGCAAGTGGTTGCCCGAATATCAAAAACGCCTATCGCATTACATCAAGTTTGAATGGGTGGAACTTCCCGAACTAAAAAACACAAAAAAACTACCCGAAGCGGAGCAAAAAGAAGATGAAGGAAAACGATTGTTGAAACAACTCAATCCCTCCGACATCCTTGTTCTTTTTGATGAAAAAGGCAATCAACACACTTCCAAGGGTTTTGCAGATTTTATACAAAAACGCATGAATGGAGGCACTAAAAATCTGGTTTTTGCAATTGGTGGACCCTATGGTTTCTCAGCGGATGTGTACAAAAGGGCGCAACACAAAATATCACTTTCTACCATGACGTTTTCACACCAAATGGTGCGTATTTTTGTGGTGGAACAACTTTACAGAGCCTTTTCAATTTTAAATAAAGAACCCTATCATCACGAATGAGAAAACTTATTTTTGCTACGCTTAACCAAAACAAAGTTCAAGAAGTAAAAGCTGTTTTTGATGGCTTTTCAGTCGTGAGTTTAGCGGACTTGGACTTCCACCAAGACATTGCCGAAACCGAAGATACTTTTGTGGGCAATGCGTTACTCAAAGCAAGACATATTTTTGAAGTGTTTAAAACCCCCGTTTTTGCCGACGACAGCGGTTTGGAAGTTCTAGCACTTGATGGTGCACCTGGCGTATATTCGGCGCGTTATGCAGGAGAAGAAAAAAACCATGCCAAAAACAACGCCAAATTGTTAGATGCATTGGCAAACGAGCCAAATCGTTTAGCGCAATTTAGGACGGTGATTGCCTACATAGATGCCAAAACAGAACTCACTTTTGAAGGGATTGTCAAAGGAACCATTGCCCAGCAACTTAGCGGCTCGGGTGGTTTTGGGTATGATCCGCTTTTTATCCCAAAAGGGTATAACAAAACTTTCGGCGAACTCGATAATGAAGTTAAACTGCGTCTAAGCCACCGCAGTCGTGCTATTGCTAAGCTACACGATTATTTAAATTCCATAACATAGTGTTAAATTTAGGGCAAAAGATTGCAGACAAAAATGGAATGCACGTAGTTTGTAGTACTGTATGATGAAACGTTTTACGCATTGCTTTTTATTGATGTGTTGCTCCGTGACTTTCGGGCAGGAAGTTATTGGGTATGTGGAAAATGCTGCCGATCAAAAACCTATTCCAACGGTGCATATCATCAACTTGAACAAAGTCACCATGTCCATTACAGACAAGGAGGGGAAATTTGAAATTGATGCTGAAGTAAACGACACGCTCTACTTTTCTTATTTGGGCTACAAATCCATAAAAGTGCGCGTTTCAAATGACCTCATCAGATACCCTAACACCCGATTTCAGCTTACTGAATTGGCATTGGCACTCGAAGAAGTGGTGGTTAGACCCTATCAGCTTACGGGCTATTTGGATATTGATGCACGCAATATTCCCATCAATCGAACCCGACGGTACAATATTCCTGGATTACCATCGGGTGGGTACGAAGCAGGAAATCGAACTCCTGGAACTGCTATGCGAATTCTGCAAGCCGTTACCAATCCTGCCGATTTTTTGTATAATATTTTTGGACGAAAACCCAACCAATTACGGAAACTTAAAAAAGTACGTGCAAACAACGAACTCCGCGATTTGTTATCTGTAAAATACGATCGTAAAACACTAGAGGAGCTACTTCAAATAGATCGTGTAGATATCGATGAAATTCTTCGAAAATGTAGCTTTTCAGACAGTTTTATAAAGAGCGCAAACGATTTGCAAATTTTGGAGGCTATCAGTGGGTGTTATGAAGAATACAAAGTGCTTAATCGTTAAAAAGACGAAAATCTCTACCTTTGCATTTTGAAATCATATGCTACTAAACAAACTAAGCGCAATTTCACCTGTAGATGGTCGCTATCGTGCTAAAACCAAATCCTTAAGTCCTTATTTTTCTGAGTTTGGATTGATTCAATATCGCGTACGAGTTGAAGTAGAATATTTTATTGCACTTTGCGAACTTCCGTTGCCGCAATTAGCCGATTTCCCAACAGCACTTTTTGAAGAATTACGTAGCGTATATCGTCATTTTAGCCTTGATCAAGCGCAAACAATTAAGGACATTGAAAAGGAAACCAACCACGATGTAAAAGCCGTAGAGTATTTCTTAAAACAAATTTTTGATGACCTCAATGTGGGTACCTATAAGGAGTTTATCCATTTTGGGTTGACCTCGCAAGATGTAAACAACACCGCTATTCCGCTATCTGTTAAAGAAGCCTACGAAAAAGTGTACCTAACAGCATTGCAAGAAGTCTTGCTCGCTTTCGATGCGCTGATTGCGCAATGCGCAAATACGCCCATGTTGGCACGCACACACGGTCAGCCTGCATCGCCTACACGATTAGATAAAGAACTTACCGTGTTCAAAATGCGTATTAAGGAACAAATCAAGTTACTTAAGCAAGTGCCTATGGCAGCCAAATTTGGTGGAGCAACAGGAAATTACAATGCGCATCATGTAGCCTATCCCGATATTGACTGGAAGGCTTTTGGAACGGCATTTGTTGAAAAAACCTTGGGGTTACATCACTCCTTCCCTACCACACAAATTGAACATTACGACCACTATGCGGCGCTTTGCGATGCGCAAAGGCGCATCAATACCATTTTGATTGATTTTGCTCGTGATATTTGGACGTATATTTCCATGGATTACTTTAAGCAACAAATTAAAGATGGTGAAGTGGGTTCATCGGCAATGCCACACAAAGTTAATCCTATTGATTTTGAAAACGCAGAAGGTAATCTCGGCATAGCCAATGCATTGCTTTCGCATTTGGCAGAAAAATTACCTATTTCCAGATTACAACGCGACCTTACCGACAGCACTGTTCTCAGAAATGCAGGTGTTCCCATGGCACATATGCTCATCAGCTTTGCATCGCTGACAAAAGGGATGGGAAAACTTTTGGTAAACAAAGAAAAAATACAACAGGACTTAGACCAAAACTGGGCGGTACTTGCAGAGGCTATTCAAACTATTTTAAGGCGTGAAGGCTATCCAAAACCTTACGAGGCGCTCAAGGCACTAACACGCACCAATGCGCACATTGACGAAACCGCTATTCGTGAGTTTATAGAAACATTAGATGTGACAGATGTCGTAAAAGCTACGCTTCACGCATTACGTCCCGAAAATTATACGGGAATTTAGAACAATCCGCCTAAGGCTTTCGCTGCGTTTTGCAGTCCATTTCCGCGCTGAATGGCATTTGCCAACAGCATGGCTTTTTCCACTTGCATATCACGTCCAATAAGGCGCGCCAATACAAAACCTTCATCGGCAGAGCCAAAAAATACAATCTCATCGGGGTTATCTACTGTTCCCTCCAAAACGAGTTTCCCTGAATATTGCCTATCGCTCATAACCAATAGCGGCTCAAAGGCTTTATTGTCGATAATGGAACGCACAACAGATAATTCTACTGGTAGTTGATCGGCATTTGTTGCTGTTTTACGAAACAACAACACGTTGAGTTTTTGAAATGAGCTTAAAGCTTCCTCCTCCTCTTGCGAGAGAGAATTGTTGTCTATTCCTAAAATAGATGTTGGAATGTCAACAACTAGAAAATTTGGGTCTTCGGACTTAGACACATAGTATTCTTGAATGCTTGGCGTGGTGGAACAACCCACCAACGCCAAAGCAACAATATAAAACCAAAGCTTATTCATTTTCTTTATCATTTAATTTGCCTAATTGCTGTCCGCCGGGAAGGTTCATTTGATTGACAAGTTTGGAAATTTGCGTCAGGTCAATATCTCCGCTTAAATGCAGCAACACCGTTTCGGGTTTGCGATTACCAAGGTCGATATATTCATTGTTTATATCAGTAACAAACATGAGCAGTTCTTTGACCAAATCATCGTTCCGCCCCGATTTTACATAGAAATTCACATAGGATTCCTTATCGCGC
>JAFMFL010000071.1 GCA_017856205.1 Flavobacteriaceae bacterium | reverse complement strand
CAATCGAATGAGTTTATTTGATAAATATCTAAAGCGAAGATACAACAACAAAGACGAAACCACGAGTCCAAAACAAAGCCCAATCCAAACACCTTGCGCACCCATATTTGCCTTTAGACTTAGGTATAGCATCAGCGGGACTCCCGAAAGCACATACGCCAAAAAGGTTATTCCCGTAGGGATTTTTACATCTTGCAGCCCGCGAAGACTACCCAGTGCAACCACTTGTGCGCCATCGAAAATTTGAAAAAAGGCAGCAATAAAAAGTAACGAAGCTGCCAGTTCTGCTACCGCAAAAGTGTCAAGTCCTGTGGAGGCGTCTAAATACAGCCAGGGAAACCAACTATTCCCAAGAATGAACAGGGCAGCAAAAGCAATATCGAGAAGCAAGGTTAGTAAAAAAACAGATAAGGCAATGCGCCTAAGTTCTTTAAAAGCACCCAACCCCTTTTGATTACCCACACGAATAGTTGCTGTGACGCTAAGTCCAATAGCTACCATAAACGTCATAGAAGAAAGGTTTAGCGCAATTTGATTAGCAGCTTGCGCATCTTTACTTAAGAATCCGCAAACCCATACCGCAAACGTAAAAAAGGCAACCTCAAAAAACATTTGCAACGAAGATGGTAAGCCAAGATTTAAAAGTTGCTTTAATTCTTTTTTGTGAAAAGAAAAAGGAAGAATTCCACGAATAAATGTGGCGGTTTTTGGGTCTTTGTAAAGAAGTATAAATATAAAGACTAGCATGACGATACGTGAAGCCAAGGTTCCTACCGCTGCACCTGTTATGCCCCATTTTGGAAATATCCACACACCAAAAATCAAGAAATAATTGATGATAACATTCACAACATTTGCCAACAACGAAGCGTACATCGAATATTTGGTCAATGCCATGCCGTCAGAAAATTGCTTAAACGCTTGAAAAATCACAAGTGGAATCAGTGAAAAAGCTACCCAATTTAGATACGGAAATGCCAATTCGACTACTGACGGCTCTTGACCCATTCGGAAAAGAAGGGGTTTTGCTATATAGACCAATAAAAACAATACCACCCCTAAAATGGTACATAGTCGAAGACCTTCTGTTAATACTTTTTGAGATACCGTTTGTTGTTTTGCAGCATCGGCTTCGGCAATAAGTGGGGTTATAGCTGTAGAAAATCCAATGCCAATAGACATGGCGATAAACACAAAGCTATTCCCCAACGAAATCGCTGCCAACTCTGTTGTACCCAACTGCCCCACCATTACGTTGTCTATGAATTGAACCAACGTATGCCCTAACATTCCCAACATGACAGGCCAAGCAAGACGCAAATTGGTTTTAAATTCTTTGGTGTATTGTTGGAGCATTGTTAAAGTGGTGCTTATTGCATAATTGTATTTGGAAGTGGTTTTGCCAAACCGTATTTGTCGTACAAATAAATTAAAGCGGTCATTGTTGCTGCGCCTAATTCAAGTTCGCGTTTGTTAACCGCATCAAAAGTATCATTTTCCGCATGATGATGATCAAAATAGCGTTGCGAATCAGGTCTAAGTCCCGCCAAAACATTGTACTTATTTTTTAGTGGTCTAATGTCAGCACCACTTCCACCCTGTTCAAAATAATGAATAAGGTAAGGTTTAAATAGCGGCTTCCACGACTCCACTTGTGCAAATTCCTCATCGGAGCAATTAAACGAAAAACCGCGAGGCGTAAACCCTCCAGCATCTGATTCCAAAGCAAAAATATGTTTTTCACGATTCGAAAGTGCGCTGTCGGCATAGGCATTACCTCCACGCAAGCCGTTTTCTTCATTCATAAACAAAACAACCCTAATGGTGCGTTTTGGGCGGTAACCCGATTCCTTAAATAAGCGCAGCACCTCCATGGATTGCACCACGCCAGCACCATCGTCATGAGCGCCATCGCCCAAATCCCAAGAGTCCAAATGTCCGCCAACTACAATAATTTCATCTGGAAATTCGCTTCCCTTAATTTCTCCGATAACATTATGCGACCAAACATCGGGAAAGGTTTTACATTGTTGGCGAAAAAGAAACTTTAGCTTAGGTTCAAGTTTTAAGAGATAACTCAATTTTTCAGCTGCATTCGTGCTAATCGCAGCAGCAGGAATACGTTTTGATACATCTTGCTCGCCATAACTCATAGCTCCCGTATGTGGCAGATCATCTAGTCGCAAGTTCATTGAACGCACAATTACGCCAACAGCACCAAATTCACTTGCCTCACGAGCACCGTCGTAGCGTTGGTCCACGCAACCAGAGTATGCTTGAAAAGTACTGATGAGATTTGCTTGCATTGGGCGATTGAAAAACACAATTTTCCCTTCGATGTTTTTTCGTCCAATTTTGGCTAAATCTTCAATGCCCTGAACTTCAACCACAGGTGCTTTTAATCCCACAGATGGTGTGGCGACAGAACCACCTAGTGCCGTTATGGGCACATTAAAAGTAACGCCAGGAGCAGTTTCTATAAGTGCAAATTCTTTTGGACCACGCACCCATTTTGGCACTTTTACAGGTTGCAAATACACACGGTCAAGACCTAACGAGTCAAGCTCTGACTTCGTCCATGCCACCGCACGCTCTGCACCCAAAGACCCAGACAAACGACTACCTATTCGGTTCGATAAATAATCTAACCATTCGTAGGAATGCCCTTCAAGTAAAGACAAATCGTAGAATTGTTTAATTAGATTTTTATCAGCTGTGTTTGATTGTGCGCTCAGCAAGGCGCAGCAAAAAAGAGTAAAAAATAATCGGGTCATGGATTTTCTTTAAGTGTTGTATATAAGTTAACATCTTGGGCAGTAATTTGATGTTCTCCCAAAATATGCAAACGCTCAATAACATTGCGTAATTGCCTGATGTTTCCAGTCCAATCAATATTTTGTAGGGCTTTTATTGCGTCTTCATTCAGTTCTTTTAAGGGGCTTAACGCAGATAAAAAATGAGTTGCCAAAATTGGAATATCCTCTTTTCTATCGTTGAGCGGTGGCACATACAATTCAATAACCGCAAGACGATGATATAAATCTTCGCGAAAGCGATTGTGCTTGATTTCCTCTTTGATGTTTTTGTTTGTTGCAGCAACCACACGCACATCTACAGATATGGATTTGTCACTACCAACCCGTTGAATTTTATGCTCCTCTAGCGCACGGAGTACTTTGGCTTGTGCTGCCAAACTCATATCGCCTATTTCGTCCAAAAAGAGTGTTCCCCCATGTGCTTGCTCAAAAGTTCCTTTTCGGTCTTTATGGGCAGAGGTAAACGCACCCTTCATGTGCCCAAAAAGCTCACTCTCTATAAGTTCTGTTGGGATGGCAGCGCAATTTACCTCTACAAACGGAGCTTCTGCGCGATTGCTCTTGTGGTGTAACGCACGAGCCACTAACTCTTTGCCACTTCCATTTGGCCCTTGAATCAGTACACGAGCCATTGTAGGTGCCACCTTATCAATCATGTGGTGAATGGTTTTTATGGCTTTAGATTCGCCTACCATGTTGTACTTTTTAGGTGTTCTTTTGGTAGCAGATTTTTTTGGCTTGGCTTGAACATTTAGTGCAGCACGTACCGTTTGCAGCAAGTGATTTAAATCAGGTGGTTTTGCAATGTAATCATAGGCGCCCATACGCATGGCATGAACGGCGGTTTCCAAATCGCCATGCCCTGAAATCATAACAACAGGTGTTTCGGGTGTGTACTCTTGGGCGTAAGTCAATACCTCAATACCATCTTTTTTGGGCATTTTGATATCACATAAAATTAGGTCAAATTTTGATTTTGAAATTACTGAAATTGCTTCAACGCCATCTTCAGCTTCACTGATAGTTAGCGTTTTGTCTTCGTCTGCGAGAACCTTTCGCAGCACACGGCGGATGTTTGCTTCGTCTTCTACAATTAAAATATGTGCCATTTAGTTAGCGTTATGGATAACACGTTGGGGGAATGGAATTTGGATGTTGTGCTCTCGAAGTGTCTTATCAATTGCATAGCGAATATCACTCTTTACCAATTCTGTTTTAAAGCCATCTTTGAGGGTAAATGCCAATTCAAAATCCAAACTACTATCACCAAAATTTTTAAAAAGCAACATTGGAGATGGGTTTTTGAGCACCTCATTATGGCTTAGCGCAAGTTCAATAAGTAGGGATTTTAACTGTTCCAAATCTGTTCCATAAGCCACACCAACAACAACCGATTCGCGGGTTTGCTTTTCATTTTCTGTCCAATTAAACAATGTATTGGTCAAATACATATGATTGGGGATAATAAGTACTTTATTGTCAATGGTAACAGCGCGAGTAGTACGTAACGTAATGTTTTCCACACGACCGACTTTACCGTCCAACTCTATAATATCGCCCACATGAACTGTTTGATCTACCAGTATAAAAATACCTGATATGATATCTTGAAAAAAGGTCTGTAGTGCAAAACCAACACCAACCAAAAGGGCGGCTGAGGCGGCTAACAGTGCCGTTAGGTTTACACCAGCGTTCTGCAACATCAACAGAACCACAACGGTGTACAGCGAATAGTTAAAGAACGAGAAAATAGGTTTAAACTTTCCTTTTCGTTCAAACGATAACTTACGAGTTAAGATTTTGCGTACAAAACGCAACACAAATGACAAGGCAATTAATAGAACTACCCAAACCAAAAATGAGCCAACGCTCATTTCAGCGTCACCGATGCCAATATTGTATTGAAAGATAGACTTGATTTTTTCCATACTCGAATATAGAAAAAATACAGGCTAAAAAAGAAAACCCACCCTCAAAAAAGAGGATGGGAAAAAATTGCTATGAAAAAGAAAAATAACTATAGATAAATCTATCGTTGAGCCAAATATATAAACTTTATGGATACAAACGATATAAAATCATGAAAACATGTCCTTTACTTTGTCAAAAAATGATTTATGCGTTGATTTTGGGCTTGGTTTAAAGTTGTCGTGCGCACTGTTTTGTTCAAAAAATAGTTTTTGTTCTTTAGTAAGTTGTTCAGGAGTCCACACATTAACATGAACAAGCAAATCACCCGTACCATAATTGCTTAAGCTAGGCACTCCTTTTCCTTTTAATCGTAAAATTTTTCCAGATTGAATTCCTGCGTCTAACTTTATACGCACCGAACCACCAACGGTTTCAATTTCTGTGTAGGTGCCTAAAACAGCCTCAGAAATAGAAATGTATAAATCCAAGTGCAGGTTGTTCCCTTCTCGCTTGAGGTGTGGATGTTCTTTAACAGAAATCTGAACAATTAAATCTCCAGAAAGTCCTTGTCCGGGTGCTTCATTTCCTTTACCTGAAACTTTTAGTTGCATACCATCTTCAACACCTGCAGGAATTTTGATAGATACTGTTTCTTCCTGTGAAATCATGCCATAGGCATCGGCTCCAGAAGGACGATGACGCAAGGTTTGCCCAGCACCATTACATGCGCTACATGTTGTTGCCGATTGCATTCTACCCAAAATGGTATTGGTAATGCGCATGGTTTGTCCAGAACCTCCACACGTTTTACAGGTAGCGTAGCTCACGCCTGGAGCCTGTTTTTTGCGCTTTACCTTAATTTTTTTCTCAACGCCAAGTACCATTTCTTCGAGGGTTAGCGTAACGCGAACGCGCAAATTTGTTCCTTTTGCTCTGCGCTGACCACCACCAAAACCACCGAAACCGCCTCCAAAAGCACTGCCGAAAATATCTCCAAACTGGCTGAATATATCATCCATGTTCATTCCGCCACCGCCAAAGCCTTGATTTCCTTCAAATGCAGCATGGCCAAAACGATCGTACTGGGCGCGCTTTTGTTCGTCTCCTAGCACCTCATACGCCTCGGCAGCTTGCTTAAATTTTTTCTCTGCCTCAGCATCGCCAGGATTTTTATCTGGGTGATAAGCAATTGCTTTTTTGCGATACGCCTTCTTTATTTCTGCTGCAGAAGCCGATTTGCTTACCCCAAGTATGTCGTAATAATCTTCTTTCATCTCTATTGAGCTACCACAACTTTAGGGTAACGAATTATTAAATCTCCTAATTTATACCCTGCGCCAACCACATCAACGATAGTGCCTTTTGGATGCTCATCTGATGCGGGAAGTTGCGTAATTGCCTCATGTATTTCGGCATCAAAGACTGCTTTGGGTTCTATTTCCATTTTGGTTAATCCTTGCTGCTTAAGGGAGTCGCTTAATTTATTGTAGATAAGACGAATCCCTGCTAATTGCTCATCATTTTCATCTAGTTCAGCGAGGGCTCGTTCAAAATCATCTAAAACGGGAAGCAATGCGACCATTACTTCTTGCGATGCCGTTTTGAACAACTCAATACGTTCTTTTGCAGTACGCTTTTTATAGTTTTCAAACTCAGCAAACAAGCGAAGAAATTTGTTTTTCTCATCCTCT
>JAFMFL010000012.1 GCA_017856205.1 Flavobacteriaceae bacterium | reverse complement strand
CCTCTGGGGTTGGTTGCGAAGTTATGGTGGTTTGCTGAAGTACAAAAACGCCTGCAATTGCTGCTGCGGCTATTGCCGCATAGCGTTTTAGCTGTAGTGATTTTGATGTTTTGATTGGATTAAAATTCCTGCTAAAACGCTGCTCGCGCTGCTGCGCGAGAGCAGCAAAATACGACTTGTAGTGCACCAAGCTTTCATCGACCTGTTTCTGAGAAAAATAAACAAACAAGGCTTGTTCTTGCGCTAAGGAGGTGTTGCCCTCAAGATAGAGGTCTATATATTTACGAACCTGTTTCAATTCCATGTTGATGTGCTTTAATGAGTTGTTTTCGTATGGTTTTTCTGGCGCGTGAGAGGGATACTCTTACGGCACCTTCTGAAAGTTCGGTTATTTGTGCAATGGTTTCAAAATCGTATTGTTCCACGTCACGAAGTTGAAGCACTAGTTTTTGTTGTTCGGGCAACGCCTCCATAAAATCAAAAACTTGCGCCACACTATCGCGATTATCAATGTGTTGTTCTAATGAGGCTGTGGCTTTATCGTGCTTAAAATGCACCAACCGTAACTGCGTAGCTTGCTTTGACTTTAACCTGTCCAAACAATAGTTTTTGGTCATTGTCATGGCGTAGCCTTCAAGATTCGATATTGTTGCTAATGCACTCATGTTTTTCCACAATTTTGTCAACACCTCCTGTACGGCATCTTCGGCTTCTTCTGTGGAAGTGAGCAACCTTTTTGCTAACCGAAACATACTATCTTGAACAGCAAGAATCCGTTGTAAAAATGCGCCTTCCTCCATTTGGATAGTCAAAGATTTATTGGGTGTTTGTTTCATTAACGATTATGTGAACAGCTTGTTACACAACATACTAACGATATTTTTGTACATTAGCTAAGTCTCTAAAAATCAAACCTATGAAAAAATTACTTTTTCTTTTTGTTTTATTCCTTTTTGTTGGTTGCAAAGACGACCTAGACGACACCATCCAAGTACCAACAACCAGAAATTTAGAAATTGAAGATTTTGTCTATAGAGCAATGAATACGGTGTACTATTGGCAAAAAGAGGTTCCAAATTTGGCGGATGATAGATTTAGTAACGACAAAGAATACACTTCTTTTATACAATCGTTTAAAGGTCCTGAAGAGTTGTTTGATGGTTTGCAATATAAAGATGACAGATTTAGCCTCATTACCGATGACTATGTTGATTTGGAAAAGCAATTAAACTCGATTTCGTTAAGCAACGGAATGAAGTTTGGTTTGGGACGTATTTCAAGTACAGATTCCGATCTTTATGGCTATGTCCGCTACGTCCTCCCAAACACCGATGCTACTCAAAAAGGCTTGAAACGCGGTGATATTTTTACGCATGTAGATGGAAGTCAACTAACGGTTGAAAATTATGAATCCTTATTATTTTCCAACAAAGCAAGCTATACATTATCCATGGCAACCATCAGTAATCTCAACATTCAATCTACAGGAACATCGGTTACGTTAAATAACAGCGAACTTACAGAGAAAGAATTGCACATTTCTAAAGTTATTGAACATGAAGGAAAAAAGGTAGGCTATGTGATGTATAATGGTTTTGCCTCAAAACAAGAAGATGATTTAAAAAATGCTTTTACCGATTTGGCTTCACAGCAAATTGATGAACTGGTGTTTGATTTGCGTTACAACCCAGGTGGAAGCGTTAATACTTCCCAACTTTTAGCAGGACTTATTGCTGGCGAGCATGCGGGCAAGGTTTTTGGTAAAATGGTTTACAACGAAAAATTGGCGAAGTACAATGAGGAAATTGAAATTATAGATTCGGGTATTAAGTTAGGGTTATCGCGAGTTATTTTTTTGGTTACCTCTGGCTCTGCTTCCGCTAGTGAAATGATGATAAATGGACTAAGTCCTTACATGGATGTTGTTCTTATTGGCAACAAAACCTACGGGAAAAACGTTGGGTCGTTTATTGTTTACGATTATATCGACAATAAGCAAACCAAAAATCCAAACCACACATGGGCGTTGTTACCCATTACCTTTGGGATTTTTAACAGCGTTGGATTTGGTGATTACGGAGATGGCTTTTCTCCAAATATTGAGCTTAATGAAGATTTAGAAAACTTAGGCATACTTGGCAACATTGATGAACCATTCCTTAGAAGAGCCTTAGACTACATTAGCGGAAAAGTCACCTCCTCTAGCTCATTTAAAACAAACAGTGTGAAATTACCATTTAACGAAATTCAAATTGAAGAAGGCAGAGCCATTTATAACCCTACCGACTAAAAGGCATACTGCAGTCCAATATTCAAATTTCTTCCCAGCGTTGTAAAACCATAAAATTCGGTATATGCTGCGTCAAACACATTGGTCAATGACAGGCTAGCCGAAGCATCGCCAATGAGATTTGAAAACGATACACGAGCATCCACTAAAGTAAACGCGGCAAGATGAACACGCTTGCCGTTTTCAAAATTGGTATCACTACGTGAACCCACATAACGCAAATGCGCCCCCCATTGTGCTTTTGGTCTATCATAGTTTACACCTAAATTAGCCGCATGCTTTGGTAGTCGTATTGGGTCCTGCTTTACCTTTTCCACAAACGTGTAATTGGCTTGAAGCGTTAGGTTTTTAAATGAAAAGTCTCCTGCTATCTCTACCCCTTTTACTTTATACGTTTCGGCATTGTTACGGTACTGCCCGGAAAAGTCGGGAAGCAACACAAAATCAATAACATCGGTCTCTTCCCTTTCAAACCCAACTATGGTAATACGACTATTGGTGGAAACATATTCTACACCAGACTCAAGAGTTTTGTTTTCTTCGGGCGCTAAGCTGAGATTCCCGTAATTTGGATCAAACATTTTGTACTGCGAAGGCGCAATAAAAGAAGTAGCTAAAGAGCTAAAAAGTTTCCAATAGCTTTCGTCAGCAAAAGAGAACACATAATAGGGGTTTAAAGTAAATGTTTGATGCGCACCAAAGGTACTGTGCACCGTATTTCTACCGCTTAGTTGCAATGCATATCCTTTTGGGTGTTGCCAATGGGCACTTACAAAAAAGGCTACATTATCGTGCTCAAAACCATTTGCAGCATTAGAACTTTTTGAACGAATATCCTGAACCAAACCACCGCCCAAAAGAGTTAGCTTTTCCGATGCACGATAACGCCACGTAAGCTCTGAAGTAAATACATTTGAGGTATAGTTAATGGGGAAATTACTTGCAAAATCACGTTCAGTATCCGACCACGACACATGTGCTTGCACACTAGATTTGCCTTTGGTAAAAGAGGGCGCAAAACCATAACGGTGATTTTTACTCAGAAAGCTATTTGCAGCATCGGCATAGGCGGGAAAGGTAGTATCATAGTCCGAATCAATCATATCACGCTGGTAAAACGCCATCCACGCCCACGGTCCTTCATACTGGCTTTTGGCATTGAATTGGATATTTTCTTTAGTGACGGCATCGTTTTCTGTTCCCACCACAGACGACATGCCGTCGGAAGTAAAGCGATTTATAGAAGCACTAAGTCCAATCTTGGCAACGCTTCGCTGTAGTTGCAAATACTGCCTTTGCACATCGGACAGCGAGCCCAATTTTTGGTCATGGGAATTTTGCGTACCCCATTCGCGTCTAACGTTCAAGCTTGTCTTTTTCGTGGCCGTATTTTTAGTAGTGATATCAATCACGGCAGTTGCCGCACCGCTACCATAAAGGCTACTCGAGGCTCCTTTTACCACCTCAATAGACGCAATTTGATCCAGCGCAAGAAGGCGTAAATCAAATTCAGATTCAATTTGTGATGGGTCGCTGACCACCACGCCGTCTATGCGCACCAACACCTGGCGGTTATTGCCACCCCGAATGTTATAGGACAAATTTTGTCCGGGGTGCATCTGCGCTCCCGAAATATACATTCCCGCATATTGATTTAGGAGTTGCGCTAGCGAAATTCCTTTGTTTTTTGCTATTTCTTTAGCGGTTATTTTCACCACCGCTTTTCCGCTGTTTTTTCTTGATTTGGGAATACGAGAATCTGTAACGATGACCTCATCCAAACGCTCTTGTGCCTGTACTGCTGCACAGCAAAGCAGTAGGACTACCATGAATTTCATGTTGTATCTAACTAAAATAAACTGATGATGCTTATCCCGAGCACTAGCAGCATGACTCTTTTAGGCAGGTCTCCTGACTTGTACTGTTCAATGTGCCTTCCCGCACGCCGAAGCGCACAGTGGCTTGAAGCATTGAACTATCGTAGTACTTACAGTTGCGGGAACAGCAAAGGACTTGCACCTTTTTCCCTTTTCATCTTTCACTACAAAAGAACCTAAAAGCTATTTCAAAGGTACAGCTTTCTTGGGCACGTATAGGTTATGGATAAAAAAAAATATACCTTTGCGTAAGAACTTTGTTTTATGTCGTTTAGCAGAAAAGAAACCGTTTTAGTGAGCTTTGTTTTGGTTGCCGTGTTGATGCGCTTAGTACCGCATCCTCCCAATGTAGCACCCATTACTGCTGTGGCACTTTTTGCCGGTACTTTTTTTGACAAAAAACACTGGGCGGTCCTAATGCCATTATTGGCTATGGTGGCTACCGATATCTTATTAGGATTTTCAATGATTACGCCTGTGGTGTACCTTTCTTTTTTGGCGATTACCGCCATTGGAATGGCATTTAAAAAAATGAATATTGGCACCGTATTGCTTAGCAGTTTGGTGTTTTTTGTGCTCTCCAACCTTGGGGTTTGGGTATTGTTTTACCCCCTTACTGCAGAAGGGCTTACCACTTGCTTTACGCTTGCCATTCCGTTTTTTATAAACTCCCTGTTGGGCGATATATTCTTTAGTGCCCTGTTGCTGTTTGGCTACCGCTTTGCCACACAACGGTTGCAACTTGCCTAAGTTTCTAATTGCTTGTCATGCAAGGTTTCCAGTTTAACCACATAGCACTTGCCGTTAAAGACGTCAACGAGTCGATTTTTTTTTACCAAAAGGTATTTGGCTTTGACGAAATCGAAAACACCGCATCAAATTCAAAAACGAGATGGCTATCGCTTGGAGAAGGAAAAGAATTGCATTTAATACCACGCCCCGAAGCAGAAGTTAAAGTCGTAAAAGCTGTTCATGTTGCTTTTAATACAAACAACTTTGATGGATTCATATTACATATTGAATCCTTAAACATTCATTATTCTGATTGGTCAGGAAAAGCCAGTACTTACAATGTACGAAACGACAACATAAAACAGTTATATTTCCAAGACCCTAATGGCTATTGGATTGAAGTTAATGATGCTGGTTCAGCCTAAATCCCTACTCCTCACTTGTTGGGCGTTCCAACAAATCGGGTTGGTAGTCTAAGGCGTTTCCTTCGCCAGAAAGCCGTATAATATCCTTATCAATCTTTTTAAACTCTTTTGCCGAAGCGTTATATTGGTTAACTACCGTACCAATGGATTTTCCCAATCGGCTGTGCACATCTTCAAAGGCATTCAGGTGCGCCGAGAGCTTATCTACATTCTTTAAAATATCTTGTATGGAGTTTTCAATTTTAAGGTTATGCAACGCCTTCACCGTTATTTGCAGCATCGGAAACAAACTCATAGGCGATACAATCATTACCTTTTTTTCATAGGCGTAAGACACCAAATCGCGGGAATTAATTTGTAAGCTACCTACCCTACTGTTAAGCAAATCTTGGTACAGCCCATCGGCGGGAATAAACATATAGGCGTAATCTGTGGTGTCCTCGTTTGGGCGGATGTATTTTGCGGTTTCGTCTATACGTTTTTTGATATCGCCCTTAAATGATTGTTCCAAGGTCTTAATGGCTTCCGCATCGCTACTTTCCACCATTTTGTTGTAGTTATCCAAAGAGAATTTGGCATCAATAGGAATAATAAAATCGCCCACTTTTACAATGGCATCTACCGCCTCGCCGTTGGCAAAGCTGTATTGCATTTGAAACAATTCGGGGGGTAGCACATTTGCCAACAGGTTTTCCAACTGGATTTCGCCCAAAATACCACGTTGTTTGGAGTTGCCCAAAATCTTCTCTAACGTCTTCATTTGATTGGCAAAACTCAGCACTTGCTCGTTGGTGCCTTTGATTTCCGAAAGGGCTTTGGTTACGTCGGTTATCGCTTTTTTAGACTCGGCAAACTGCTGCGTAATGGACTGATTGGAAGAACGTTGATAATCGCTAATCCCTTTGGTGATATTGTTGAGTTTCTGCTCTAGCTCTACACGGGTTTCTTTGGCATTGGCGTCTGTTTCTTTACGAATGCCCTGTATTTCTTCTCGCAACTGCGCATTGAGCTGCATCAAAAATTCATTCGAAACGCCTTTAGATTGATTCTTTTGAATAATAAGAAAAAATACGAAAAGCGCCACCAAAATAACGGCAACCGGAATCCACTCCATACTAAAAATGTTTGCTTAAAGATACGTGAATTCACGCAATCTATTTCGTCAAATACATCTTTCTGCGACCGTACAACTCGTAAAACTCATCGTCTTTGAGGTCGTCAATAAACAAGATGCTTTCACCCGTACTTTTCATTTCTGGTCCAAGTGCCTTGTTTACGTTTGGGAACTTGTTGAATGAAAATACAGGTTGCTTAATGGCAAAACCTTCCAATTGCGGGTTGAAATCAAAATCAGACAGTTTTTTATCGCCTATCATGACTTTGGTAGCGTAATTTACATACGGCTCTTTATACGCCTTTGCAATAAACGGCACCGTTCTAGACGCACGCGGATTTGCCTCAATAATATAGACCACATCGTCTTTTATGGCAAACTGAATGTTGATAAGCCCAACCGTTTTTAGCGCAAGTGCAATCTTTTTGGTGTGGTCTTTAATCTGTTGCATCACAAATTTACCCAAATTAAACGGCGGCAATGTAGCGTTAGAATCGCCCGAGTGGATACCACAAGGTTCAATATGTTCCATAATACCAATAATGTACACATTTTCGCCATCGCAAATGGCATCGGCTTCAGCCTCAATAGCACCGTCCAAATAATGGTCTAACAACAGTTTGTTGTTTGGGATTTTATGCAATAAATCCACCACATGCTTAACCAAATCTTCTTTATTGATGACAATTTTCATCCCCTGTCCACCCAATACGTAAGAAGGTCTAACCAAAATGGGGAAGTTCAACTTATCGGCAAGCGCAAGTGCTTCGTCGGCAGTTTCTGCTACACCAAATTCTGGATACGGAATATCGTTTTCTTTAAGCAGCGTAGAAAAACTTCCACGATCTTCCGCCAAGTCCAACGACTGGAAACTTGTTCCCATAATTTTAATGCCATAGCGATCTAACTTCTCGGCAAGTTTCAGTGCCGTTTGACCGCCCAATTGCACAATCACGCCTTCGGGCTTTTCGTGGCGAATGATATCGTATATATGTTCCCAGAACACGGGCTCAAAATAAAGCTTGTCTGCTGTGTCGAAATCTGTAGAAACCGTTTCGGGGTTACAGTTAATCATTACCGTTTCATACCCTGCCTCACTGGCAGCCAAAACGCCATGCACACAGCAATAGTCAAACTCAATACCTTGCCCAATGCGGTTTGGACCCGAGCCAAGCACCACAATTTTTTTACGGTCAGACACCACACTTTCGTTGTGTACCGAAACCGTTCCATCAGCAGTTTCCATCGTACTTTCAAAAGTGGAATAGTAATACGGAGTTTTTGCAGTAAACTCCGCTGCACAAGTATCCACCAATTTATACACACGATGAATATTCATCTCATCGCGCTTGCTGTACACCTGGCTTTCTAGACAGCCCAACATATGGGCAATTTGGCGGTCGCCATAGCCTTTTTGCTTTGCCTCTAGCAACAACTCTTTGTCTATACTATCAATGGTATAAGTGGAAATTTCTTTCTCCAACTGGAACAGTTCTTCATACTGCTTCAAATACCACATGTCTATTTTAGTAATGTCGTAGATTTTGCTCAGTGGAATCCCCATGGCAATGGCATCGTAAATCACAAATACCCTATCCCACGAAGCGTTGGTGAGCTTATCTATAATAGTGTTGTAATCTGTATAGCCCTTTCCGTCTGCACCCAATCCATTTCGCTTAATTTCAAGCGATTGCGTGGCTTTGTGCAAGGCCTCTTGAAACGAACGTCCAATACCCATAACCTCGCCCACGGCTTTCATTTGCAAGCCTAAAGTACGGTCAGAGCCTTCAAATTTGTCAAAGTTCCAGCGTGGAATTTTCACAATTACGTAATCCAATGTTGGCTCAAACAAGGCTGAAGTAGATTTTGTAATCTGATTGTCTAGCTCATCAAGCCTGTAGCCAATAGCCAATTTGGTAGCCACCTTTGCAATAGGATATCCGGTTGCCTTACTTGCCAATGCCGAAGAACGTGACACCCGCGGATTGATTTCAATAGCAATAATATCCTCTTTTTCGTCTGGACTTACCGCAAATTGCACGTTACACCCACCTGCAAAATCGCCAATACTGCGCATCATTTTGATGGCCATATCACGCATTTTCTGATAGGTTTTATCGGAAAGTGTCATGGCAGGAGCCACTGTGATAGAGTCACCCGTATGGATGCCCATCGGATCCATGTTTTCAATGGAACAGATAATAACCACGTTGTCGTTGTTATCGCGCAGCAATTCCAATTCGTATTCTTTCCAGCCCATCATGGCTTTGTCAATCATAACCTCATGGATAGGCGAAATTTCTAGCCCACGGCGCATCAACTCATCAAAATCTTTTTCTTCATAGACAATAGCAGCGCCTGCTCCACCAAGGGTATATGAAGCCCGAATACACAATGGGAAACCAAATTGCTGCGCAATTTCCTTCCCTTTTAAGAAAGATGTTGCGGTAGCTTGCGGTGCCATTGGAACATCAATTAGCTCCATAAGCTCACGGAATTTTTCGCGGTCTTCCGTAATGTTTATCGCATCGATGTTTACCCCGATAAGTTTTACACCAAAGTCTTCCCAAATGCCTTTTTCATCTGCCTCTATACATAAATTCAACGCAGTTTGTCCACCCATGGTAGGCAGCACCGCATCAATTTGCGGATGCTCTTTTAGGATTTTAATAATGGATTTTGTTGTTAGTGGCAACAAATACACATGGTCTGCCATTGAAGGGTCAGTCATGATGGTTGCCGGATTGGAATTGATAAGAATGGTTTCAATTCCATCTTCTCTGAGTGAACGTAACGATTGCGAGCCTGAGTAATCAAATTCGCAGGCTTGCCCAATAATAATGGGTCCAGAGCCGATGATGAGGATACTGTTTAGGTCTTTTCTTTTTGGCATATGCTTTTGCTAAAAGGTGGTCAAAATTCCTTCGAAGATATACAAAAAAAGGTGCTACTCATAAAGTAGCACCTTGATGTTTTCAACGATTTATTCACTTATTTTTTGTGACGTACTTCGGATGAAACAGAAAGTTTTTTGCGTCCTTTAGCGCGGCGCGAAGCCAATACCTTACGACCAGCTGCCGAAGCCATGCGCTCCATGAAACCGTGTTTGTTACGGCGTTTTCTCTTTGAAGGTTGAAACGTTCTTTTCATCTTTTTTTCTTAACTGGCTGCAAATATACAACAACTAGCATATTCAGCAAACAACCTTATTATTTAAATGTGTAAATTTGCAAAACAAAAGAATGCTATGTTCCCAAAATTCATAAAAATTGTTTTAGCAGCGCTTACATTAGGGTATGCCGTGTACCAGTTTATGGAGTCAAATATTGGAAATGGAATCGCCCTGATTTTCTTGGCCGGTATATTTGTGTTTCTTTATTTTAAGAATGAGTTAATCCTACTTTCCTTTTTACGATTGCGTAAGCAAGATTTTGAAGGAACAATGCGTTGGCTACAACGCATTAAGAATCCACAAAGCGCATTAACAACAAAGCAACAAGGGTATTATTTCTTTTTGCATGGTGTTATTGAGTCGCAAAAAAACCTTACCAAAGCAGAGCGTCATTTTAAAAAAGCCATTTCGCTTGGGCTAAACATGAAACACGATTTGGCAATGGCAAAACTGAGTTTGGCGGGAATTGTCATGCAAAAACGCCGCAAACGCGAAGCAACAACGCTACTCAACGAAGCTAAAAAACTTGATAAACAAGGCATGCTGACAGAACAAATTAAAATGATGCAGCAACAGCTAAAGAAAATTTAAGCCTTATCACCCTTCCAGTCGTGTAGGATTATTTTGGGCAAATTCCTATTAAACCAAATTGCACGTAAAACAATCATTACGTGTGTTCCTTTAGCAACGGGAATAAAGTCTTTCAAATAAAATACAGGAAAAACCAAATCGTAAGTTCCGTGAATATGCACCACATTGGGCAACGGCTCCTCTTGTTCCCAATTAAAAAAAGCCTCCAACGCCCAATCCAAATACTGTGGATTTCGAACTGAAAGGTATTTTTTATTTAAATCCATGCGCTTACGAGCAGCAGGACCAAACATAAATCCAATAAAATCTTCAATGTTATCTACCCATTGTGTGGGAAAAAAACGATAGGCTTTGGTTTTGCGCGTAATCCGCATATGAATGGGAAACTCTTTACTCGTACGAACGCTTGAAACAATAATTACTTTACGGCAGGAAATGAGTTTTGACATTTCTTGAACCAAAATACCTCCGAATGAAACACCTAATAAAACGGGGTTTGGATGTGTTACCTTATCACACATGCGTGTAGCATAAGACGCTATGGATTCGTTTTTTTGAGGTGTAAGCCATGCCAAGCGATGAATTTCGAACGAATTTCCGAGATCAATGAAATCAAAAATAGATGTGTTTGCAGCCATGCCAGGCATCATATATATGTGTATAACGGTAGTCTTTCTCATTGCAATCTCAATGTACGTATTTTTTTGTAAATTTGCCCCCTAGCATAATTTTATGGAAAAAATGAACGTAACCGACAATTCCTTCTTGCGCCAATTTGAAACAGAAATTGCTGGTGAACTTGCCAAAATAGAATATGCGCAACAAGAGCGAAAAATATTTCTTACCAAACTTGTAATTCCAAAAAACAATTGCCCAAACGATTTTAGCGATGCCTTTATAAAAGAAGTGCTTGCCATTATTGCAGAACGCAATGTAAGCATGATGCCAACTAGTCCAGAAATTGTGCGCTTTATCAGAAAAAATAAGCGTTACCGCAGCATGCTTCCTATAGGCGTGCGCATCTAAGCCACCTGTTCTCCAACAGCTTTTACAAATTCAAAACTAACTAAACCGTCATCGGCTATTTGGGTTAGTTTTACATCGTGAATGGTATTGCACAGCGCAGGATTCCAATAGGTTTTTACTTTGATATAATTGGGTGTAAAGCCATGAATATATCCGTTTTTATTTTCAGACTCAAACAACACTTTTTGGGTAGTACCCAACTGCTGCTCATAAAATGCCCTGCGCTTTTTCAAGGATAACCCACGGAGCATTTTACTTCGTTTGGCACGTACATTTTTTGGAATGGGATTTGGCATTTCCGCAGCAAGAGTGTTAGCCCGTTCAGAATATGAAAACACATGCAAATAGGATATATCCAATTCATTTAAAAAATGATAGGTTTCAATAAAATGGTCGTCGGTTTCGCCAGGGAACCCCACAATTACATCAACCCCAATACAAGCATGTGGCATTCGATTTTTTATTTGTGTTACACGCTTGGCATACAACTCGCGTTGATATCTACGTCGCATTGCCGCCAAAATAGCATTGCTTCCGCTCTGAAGTGGAATGTGAAAATGAGGTACAAAACGCTTGGATTGCGCTACAAAATCAATGGTTTCTTGACGCAGCAAATTGGGCTCAATTGAAGAAATGCGAATGCGCTCCAAACCCTCTACCTCATCTAATGCATACACCAAATCGTAAAAGGTGTGTTCATGTTTCTTTGCACCAAATTCGCCTTTGCCAAAATCACCGATATTTACACCTGTAAGCACTACCTCCTTTATGTCTTGAGTAACAATTTCTCGTGCTTGTCGCAAAATGTTTTTAAGGGTGTCACTTCTAGAAAATCCACGTGCTAAGGGAATGGTGCAATAAGTACATTTGTAATCGCAACCATCTTGCACTTTTAAAAACGCACGTGTACGCTCACCAATGGCGTAACTCCCAACATACTGCTCCACTTCATCAATAGCGCATGCGTGTACGGCAGTATCTGTCGATTTACCTTCAATAAAATCAACAACATTAAACTTTTCATTGGCACCCAAAACCAAATCAACGCCATCTAGGGCAGCCAATTCTTCAGGTTTGAGTTGCGCATAACATCCAATGGCAACCAAAAAGCCATCAGGATTTTGTTTAAGTGCTTGCTTTACAATGGTTTTGAATTTTTTATCGGCGTTTTCGGTTACCGAACACGTATTAATCACATACACGTCTGCAGGGCTGTCAAACGAGGTTTGTGTATAGCCCGCAGCCACAAATGATCGTGCAATAGTGGAAGTTTCTGAAAAATTCAGCTTACACCCTAACGTGTAAAAAGCAACTGTTCCTGTGGCGGACATGAGAAAAATTTTGGCAAATATACAATGCTAATGCACTATCGCTCAAACAAATGACTAACGGAAATCCTTAGTGATGTCAAAAACGTGCGTCAACACTTGTTCATCAGCTGTATTGAGCTCTTGCCCACGACGCGCCATTACAATGCGCGCGGTTTCCAACACTTTAGGAAGTCGGTTTTCGGTAAGCCCTTGTGCGCCCCCTCTAGAAAAACTGGGAATAAAGGTGCGTGGAAATCCTGTAGAAAAAACATTACATCCCACGCCAATTACTGTTGCGGTATTTAGTGCGGTTTGAATGGCGGTTTTAGAATGATCGCCAATAATAGGGCCGCAAAATTGCAATCCCGTTGAGACAAATTTTTGTTGGGTATAGTTCCATGCGCGAACCTCGCCGTAATCATTTTTCAGGTTAGAAGCATCGGTAGCTGCGCCTAAATTACACCACTCACCCACAACGGCATTGCCCAAAAATCCATCGTGCCCTTTGTTGCTATTACCCATAAAAACAACATTTTTAAGCTCACCGCCTACTTTTGAATTTTGACCTATGCTCGTTCCGCTATACATTTTTGTTCCCATTTTAATCACAGCATTTTTGCCGATATACAACGGTCCTCGCAATAGTGACCCTTCCATGATGGTGGCGCCGTCATCAACAATAATGGGGCCATCATTTGTGTTAAAAACTACCGCTTGGGCGGTTACATTTGCCCCAACCAAAACAGGGTGTTTTCCAAAAAGTTGGTTTGATTTATCTGGCTTATTTGTGTGTGTTTTCTCAAAAAAGGAGACATCATCGCAAATGGCTTGTGCGTTGTGGGTAAACAAATCCCACGGGTAGCGAATAATTGTTAGAGCCTCTGAGAAAGTGATTTCTTGGAACGAATTCAGTTCATCTGCTGTGCTTGATGCTGCGCCTTTTAAGGCAATAAGCCTATCATTATGCACCAACTTTTGTCCACTTTTTAGGCCTTTAATCGCATCAATTAAATCTGCCGAAGGCAAACAACCTGCTAAAACAGCAACATCAAAAGGAGGTGTTTGTTGTTGCAAATAGGCCTCCGTTTCTACTACGGTTGTCGCACTGACATAAGATTCCCAGCGTTTTGCTAAGCTCATACCACCTATGAGCAAATCTGCTACAGGGCGGGTGTAGACAAGTGGAAGTAAATCGGTGCGGTTTGGACCGTCAAATAAGCAAATTTGCATGTTTCAAAGATAAGTGGAAATAAAAAAACCTCCGCAAAGGAGGTTCTATTTCGTGTGAAAATTCAAAATTACTTCTTGAATTTAGCGTATTTGTTCTTAAACTTATCAATACGACCAGCAGTATCAACCAATTTAGATTTACCGGTGTAGTACGGGTGTGATGTGCGAGAGATTTCCAATTTTACCAATGGATATTCTACGCCATCAACTTCGATGGTTTCTTTGGCATTGGCAGCTGATTTGGTAATAAACACATCGTCGTTAGACATGTCTTTGAACGCTACCAAGCGATAATTCTCTGGATGAATACCTTGTTTCATAATGCTTTTACCTTTTAAAGGGGTGCAAATTTAATTATTTTATCTAAATTTACCATACACTTAACCCATAAAAAAGACAACACATGGAAACTTCACCAAAATTAGGAACGTATAACTACCGCTTTGGGCTTATTGCTGCAGGAATTGGCATCGTATTTAGTCTGATGTTACACTTTATGGAGATGACCTACAATCAATCCCCAGTAATTCAAACTGTGCAAACATTAATACCCGCTGCAGTAGCAGTAATTGCCATTCTAACATTTAAAAAAGACAACAGCGGACTGCTCTCGCTAAAGCAATCTATAAAGCTCGGCGTTGGCGTATTCTTGGTTGCTGGAATTATTGGGCTTATTTATTTTGCCATTTTTATCAATGTGCTTGAACCAGATTTTATCACCAATACTGCACAATTGCAAGCCGATACACTTCGAGAAACAAAACCCGAAATCGGTGAAGATATGATTCAAATGCAACAAGAAAATACTGAAAAGTTTTTCTACATTAGCTTTCCATTTATACTTATAATGAACGTGCTCATAGGACTTGTTGTTGGCTTAATAACAGGTTTATTTGCAAAAAAGAACTAATTGGCAAAACAACCGCATTTATCGGTAGTTATCCCATTTTTAAACGAGGCGGAGTCCCTTCCCGAGCTCTACGCATGGATTGTTCGTACGCTGGAAGTCGCTGCACTTTCGTTCGAAATCATTTTTATAGATGATGGCAGCACAGATGCTTCTTGGGCTTGGGTGCAAGAGGTTAGCACTAACGACAAACGCATACAAGGCATTCGTTTTTTACGCAACTACGGCAAATCGCAAGCGTTACACGCAGGCTTTTTGCAATGTAAAGGTGAAGTGGTTTGCACCATGGATGCCGACTTACAAGACTCTCCGGAAGAATTACCCGATTTGTACCGCTTAATTACTGAGGGCAACTACGACATGATTTCGGGTTGGAAAAAGAAGCGTTTCGATTCTTTATTGTTTAAAAACATTCCTTCCAAAATTTTTAATTGGGCAGCACGTAGGGTTTCGGGTATCAAACTGCACGATTTTAATTGCGGACTCAAAGCCTATAGAAACGATGTCGTAAAAACTATCGAAGTCTATGGTGAAATGCATCGTTATATCCCTGTGCTAGCAAAGCAAGCTGGATTTAGGCGCATTGGCGAAAAAGTGGTGCAACATCAAGCACGGAAATTTGGACATTCCAAATTTGGTCCAGACAGATTTGTAAAAGGATTTTTAGACCTAATAACCCTTTGGTTTTTACATCGATTTGGACGCCGACCCATGTATTTTTTTGGGCTGATTGGAAGTATTATGCTGCTGTTGGGGTTTAGTTTTTCTATCTATTTAGGGATAGATAAACTATTTGTTCACCCCGACGGGAGACTTATTGCCGATAGGCCACAATTTTATGCTGCTCTCACCACCATGATTTTGGGAAGTCAGTTTTTCTTGGCAGGATTTATTGGGGAAATTATCGTTCGAAATCGCGACCACAAAATGCGATACAAAATAAAGGAAACGATTGGGCAAAACTCTAAAGGGAATATGTAAATTTGCTTTGTAATAAGATACAATGAGTACATCTTTTTTAGAACAAGCAGACGCTTGGCAAAAAGCGCCTTTTGATAATGAAACCCAAAAAGACGTTGCTGCATTAAAAAACAACCCTGAAGCTCTCGAAGACGCATTTTATAAGGACTTAGCATTTGGTACTGGTGGTATGCGTGGCGTTATGGGCGTTGGCACCAACAGAGTAAATAAATACACCTTTGGGCGCACTACGCAGGGGCTTAGCAATTACCTTAAGGAACAATTTCCCACAGCAACACCACGTGTTGTTATCGGATATGATTGCCGACATAACAGTAAAGAATTAGCGCAGATTGTAGCAAATATCTTTTCCGCAAATGGAATAGACGTATTCCTTTTTTCTGATCTTCGTGCTACTCCCGAAGTGTCATTTGCTGTACGGCATTTGGCATGCCATTGCGGAGTTGTACTTACCGCATCGCACAATCCGCCAGAGTATAATGGTTACAAAGTGTATTGGCAAGACGGTGGGCAAATTGTGCCTCCGCAAGACGCTGGCATCATTGCCGCAATCAATAGCACACAATATCAAGAAATAAACTTTGATGCACAACCAAATCACATCAACACAATAGACACAGCGGTTGACGAGGCGTTTCAAAAGGCTTCTGTCGAAGTTGGACGAATTGGCAACGGAAATCGAAACGAACTCAAAATCGTATTTACCTCCCTGCACGGAACTTCCATAACCGCCATTCCGCAAGTGCTCAAAGCTGCAGGGTACGATAAGGTTACCATTATTGAAGAGCAAGCAACTCCCGATGGCGATTTTCCAACGGTAAAATCTCCAAATCCTGAAGAACCCGAAGCACTACAAATGGCGATGCAAAAAGCCAATGAAATTGGTGCAGATATTGTTATTGGTACAGACCCCGATGCCGACCGATTAGGCATTGCGGTACGCAACGAAACCAACGAATTAGAGCTTTTAAACGGCAACCAAACCATGATTGCCATGACCGATTTTATTTTGAGCAAAGGCAATTTTACATATGCTGACAACGCTTTTGTGGGCTCAACAGTGGTTTCTACACCTATGATGCTCCCTTTAGCAAAGCATTACGGAATTGAATGTAAACTTGGACTGACGGGCTTTAAGTGGATTGCTCAAATGATAGAACACTACCCCAACCAAAAATGTCTTGGCGGTGGCGAAGAAAGCTTTGGTTTTATGGTGGGCGATTTTGTCCGCGACAAAGATGCCGTTACGGCTGCTTTGTTGGCGTGCGAACTGGCTGCGGAAGCCAAATCGAACGGAAGTTCGTTTTTCAACACCTTACTAAACACTTACGAAAAACTGGGTCTTTATCAGGAAAAATTAGTTTCGCTAGTTAAAAAAGGAAAGTCTGGTGCTGCAGAAATTGAGCGGTTAATGGAGCAGTTCCGTAGTAATCCGCCCAAAACCCTAGACGGCAGTGTTGTCACGCATCTTGAGGATTATGCAACGGCTACACGCCATAATTTGCAATCGCAAGAAAAAGAAACAATACCTTTGCCAAAAGCCAATGTATTGATTTTTATTTCCGAAGATGGCACGCGGGTGGCAGCACGTCCCAGTGGAACCGAACCAAAAATTAAGTTCTACGTGAGTGTAAACACCAAGCTTGATTCGGCTGAAAACTACAGAAGTACCAAAGAAGTTTTAGATCAAAAAATCAATCATATTTTGGCTGAATTAGGCATATCATGAGTCCAATTCGGTATATTTTACGCTACGCACTACCCTACAAAGGATACATTGCTTTAAACATTGTGTTTAACCTGTTGTATGCTTTTTTCCATGCGATTTCTTTCATTGCACTTTGGCCTATGCTTGAGGTACTTTTTGGTGGTGAAAAAACTCCGACAAATAAACCTGAGTATCAGGGCGTAGGGGAATTGCTAAATTATGCCCTGGATTCGTTTCGGTATTCGGTGGGGCAATATGCCCAAGACGATGCGTTAAAAGCGCTTATGATCGTCATTGGTGTGTTGCTAATTTCTTTTTTTCTGAAAAATCTATTCAACTATTGTGCGATATTTTTTATTACCTATATGCGTAATGGAGTGGTTCAGGACTTGCAAAATGCACTTTATAAAAAACTCATTTCATTCTCCGCAAATTTTCATTCCGACAACAAAAAAGGAGATAGTTTATCCAGAATTACTGCTGATGTAAACGAAGTTCAAAGTTCATTTTTATCAGTGATTGAAATGCTGGTGCGTGAACCCCTTACCATACTTTTTGCACTGGGGAGTATGTTTTTTATAAGTACAAAACTCACCTTTTTTGTTTTGATATTTATCCCTATTGCAGGGTGGCTAATTTCTATAATTGGAAAATCCTTAAACTCACGTTCCGAAAGATTGCAACGTGAGTTTGGTGAACTCCTGTCTTTTGTTGAGGAGTCACTTACTGGAATACCCATCATTCAAATTTTTACTGCCGAAAAAGCCTTCGGTAAAAAGTTTTCTGGCATCACAAAAAGGGTATTCACATTTGCCAATAATTTGATTCATCGTCAAAGTCTCGCTAGCCCAGTTAGTGAGTTTCTTGGTATTGCCGTTTTTGGCGTTATTTTATATTTCGGAGGGCGTCTTGTTTTGGTTGAGCAAACCCTCACCGGCGAAGCATTTATCACATACCTTGGGCTTGCTTATGGCGTGCTTACCCCTGCAAAATCGATGAGTAGGGCCATTTATAGCGTTCGAAAAGGAAATGCTGCTGCACAACGCATCATGGAGTATTTGTTTTATCAATCGGATATTCAATCGCCAAAAAATCCTAAAAAGCTTCCCGATTTTTCAAAAGAGATATCGTTTAACAACATTCATTTTAGTTATGGCGAAGAAAATGTCATAAACGGTCTTAATTTAACCATTCCCAAAGGAAAATCAGTGGCACTTGTTGGATCATCTGGGAGTGGAAAAACGACTATCGCCAACCTGTTAGCACGTTTCTACGACCCGAAAAAGGGAAGTATTACGGTAGATGGAGTTGCTACAAACACCGTAGATTTGCATGAATTACGCACATTGTTTGGATTTGTAACACAAGATGCAATCCTATTTCACGACACCGTAAAAAACAACTTGCTCATCGCACGTCCTAATGCCTCTGATGACGAACTCAAAGAAGCACTAGCCATAGCCAATGCTGCTTCGTTTGTTGCGGAACTAGCAGAGGGTATCGACACCGTTATTGGCGATGGAGGCAACAAGCTTTCGGGCGGGCAAAAACAACGCTTAGCCATAGCACGTGCTGTACTCAAAAATCCTCCTGTAATGATATTGGACGAAGCTACTTCTGCGCTGGATACTGAATCTGAAAAATTGGTGCAAGATGCACTTCAAAAAATGATGCAAAACCGTACATCACTTATTATTGCGCACCGATTATCCACCATAACAAGCGCAGACGAAATAATTGTGCTGGATAAAGGAAATGTACTTGAGCGTGGAACACATGACGTACTTTTAGCCCAAAATGGGATGTACAAAAAACTGATTGAGCTTCAATCATTCAACTAACACTATGCGCTTACATAAAAACTTAGTTTTGGCCGTACTCAACGGTCTTCATCAAATTTTTAGCGAAGACAAATATGCCGACAAAGTAGTGGCGCAATTACTGAAAAGCGATTCGCGTTGGGGTAGTCGTGACCGTGGTTTTATTGCCGAAACTACTTATGAAATCGTGCGCTGGAAACGTCTATACGCCTCAATAGCAGAAGTTCAAGAACCGTTTCATAGAGATGATTTGTGGCGGGTTTTTGCCGTATGGGCTACTTTGCGCGGTTACCCTCTACCCGACTGGAAAGCCATTGAAGGAACGCCTACAAGACGCATCAAAGGAAGGTTTGAAGCATTGCGAAAAGATCGCAAATACCGCGAGTCTATCCCTGATTGGTTGGATGAACTAGGCGCTGATGCCTTAGGAGAGAAAAAATGGGAACAGGAGCTTGAAGCCTTAAATACCATGGCACCTGTTGTACTTCGTGCAAATACCTTAAAAACACTTCCAAAATTACTTCGGAATGTGTTGCTTGAAGAAAAAATCACAACACAATTCTTATCGAAATATCCCGATGCTTTGCTGCTTGACCAAAGAAGCAATGTATTTAGCACCAATGCATTCCAAAAAGGACTTTTTGAAGTGCAAGATGCTGCTTCGCAATGTGTTGCGCCATTCACACAAGTAGAATCTGGTATGCGTGTTGTTGATGCGTGTGCAGGAGCAGGCGGAAAAGCACTTCACCTTGCTGCTCTGATGCAAAACAAAGGGCAACTCATTGCATTGGACATACATCAATATAAATTACGTGAACTTAAGCGCAGAGCCAAACGAGCCGGAGCACATAATATTGAAACTCGATTAATTGACAGCACTAAAGTGATAAAAAAATTACATCAATCGGCAGATAGAGTGCTGCTAGACGCTCCTTGTAGCGGTATTGGGGTGTTGCGCAGAAACCCAGATGCAAAATGGAAACTCAATCCTGACTTTATAGACCGCATCATAAAAGAGCAGCAACAAATTTTGACGCAATACGCCCATATGGTTAAGCCCGGCGGAAAGCTCATTTATGTTACGTGCTCTATTTTGCCCCAGGAAAACGAAATGCAGATTTCACAATTCTTGACTTCTGAAGTTGGGCAATCTTTTACACTTGAAAAAGAAAAGCACTTATGGCCATCGGTTCAGGGGTTTGATGGGTTTTATATGGCGCGCCTTCAACGAACAGTTTAGTTTGTTGATAAATTAATGGGTTTCGTTTATTCTTTACAGGGGAAACAACACCTTAACGAGTCAAAGTATCCGTATTTTTGTGTTTTAATCATTGTGTATGATTTGTTTTTTTGGTGACCCAAAACAGCACTTATATGTAGTTCAAAAAGAACTTCCTATCTCTGAAGAAGATCAAAAAAAGCTAGAGTGGCTCTTTGGTGGGTACCCACTACTTCGAAAATCGTTTGTGCAAGCTGCACTTGTTGGGCCACGTATTAGCATGGTAACGCCGTGGAGCACCAATGCCGTGGAAATATGTCATAATATGGGAATTGGCGACATTATCCGCATTGAACAGTTTTGGGCTGAAGAACACATGAATGCTTTTGATGCCATGATACATCAGCAATTTAAAGAATTGGATCAACACATTTTTGACACCAAACGCACTCCAGATAGCATCAAGCATATTAGTGATATTGCTGGATATAACGAGCAAGAAGGTTTATCCCTTAGCACTGATGAAGTCCATTACTTAAAAGATTTAGCAAAACGACTTGGTCGTGAACTTACAGACTCCGAAGTGTTTGGGTTTTCACAGGTAAATTCCGAGCATTGCCGTCATAAAATTTTTAATGGCACCTTTATTATTGATGGTAAAACCAAAAAGCAATCGCTATTTGAACTCATCAAAAAAACATCAAAGAAAAATGGCGATAATTTAATTTCTGCCTACAAAGACAATGTGGCTTTTATCAAGGGTCCAACACTTGTGCAATTTGCGCCAAAAAAACCAAATGTTCCCGATTTTTATACCAAAAAATCTTTTCTTTCTGTATTATCACTAAAAGCCGAAACCCACAATTTCCCTACAACTGTAGAGCCTTTTAATGGCGCAGCCACAGGATCGGGTGGTGAAATTAGAGATCGCCTTGCGGGCGGACAAGGTTCTATTCCCATGGCAGGAACTGCTGTATATATGACCGCGTATCCGAGAACAGAAGCCAATCGCCCTTGGGAAAAGCTACCTCCTCGCCCATGGCTGTACCAAAATCCTGAAGACATTTTGATAAAAGCGTCAAACGGTGCATCCGATTTTGGAAATAAGTTTGGACAACCGCTTATTGCGGGGTCGCTGCTAACCTTTGAGCACAACGAAAACAAGCAAACCATCGGATTTGACAAAGTCATTATGCTTGCCGGGGGAATTGGTTATGGAAAAGTGCAGCAAAGCATCAAAAAAACACCCAAAAAAGGAGATAAAATTGTGGTCTTGGGTGGCGACAATTACCGTATTGGAATGGGAGGTGCTGCAGTATCTTCTGCTGACACAGGAGCTTTTGAATCAGGGATTGAACTAAATGCCGTACAACGCTCCAATCCTGAAATGCAAAAACGTGTTGCAAACACCATTCGTGCCGCTGTTGAAGCAGAAAACAACCCAATTGTTTCCATTCACGATCATGGTGCTGGTGGACATCTAAATTGCCTCTCGGAGCTTATTGAAGAAGTAGGTGGGACTATTGATTTGGACAAACTTCCCGTTGGGGATCAAACCTTGTCGGCAAAGGAAATTATTGGAAACGAATCTCAAGAACGCATGGGACTTATTACCAATGCGCGCGGACTTGAGCAGCTAAACGAAATTGCCGCGAGAGAGCGCGCCCCTATTTTTGAAGTAGGTGAAATCAAAGAAAACAACCACTTTGAAGTGCATTCTGAAAAAAGCGGACAATCACCTATTAATTTAGCCCTTTCTGATTTTTTTGGAAAAACGCCAAAAACTATCATGCGAGATAGCACTAGCACAACAACTTATGCAGAAATACCTCAGCCAAAATCATTTGAAGAAAGTGTAGCGTGGTTACTTCAGCTTGAAGCAGTTGCCTGTAAAGATTGGCTCACCAACAAAGTTGACCGCTGCGTTACAGGGCGTGTGGCGCAACAGCAGTGTGTTGGACCCCACCAATTGCCGTTGGCAAACTGCGGCGTAATGGCTTTTGATTTTGAAGGAGTACACGGCATGGCAACATCGATTGGACATGCGCCTCTTGTGGGGCTTATTGATGCTGGTTTGGGTAGTAAAAATGCCATTGCCAAAGCTTTGACCAATATTATTTGGGCGCCTATTTCGGGAGGATTGTCGTCGGTGAGTTTATCTGCCAATTGGATGTGGCCGTGCAATAATCCTGGTGAAGATGCCCGACTTTATGAAGCCGTAAAAGCTTGCTCAGACTTTGCAATTAAATTGGGAATTAATATACCAACAGGTAAGGATTCCCTTTCGATGAAACAGAAATATAAAGACCAAGAAGTTTTGGCTCCCGGCACGGTAATTATTTCTGCGGCAGGTCATTCCAATGCGGTAGATAAAGTGGTAACACCAGAACTCAAATTAGGTGGAGGCGATGTATATCGTATTGATTTGTCGGATTGCAAAGCAGCATTGGGAGGTTCCGCTTATGGGCAACTCAATAATGCCATTGGTGCGCAAGCACCCGATGTTGCAAAAGCAAAATATTTCAAATCGGTTTTTAATGCGATTCAAAAGGAACTTCTAAAAGGTACTATTTCGGCAGGACATGATATTAGCTCGGGCGGACTCATCACTTCTCTTCTTGAAATGTGTTTTGCCGCTGAAGGTATTGGTTTGGATGTCAAATTATCAAAATCTAAATATAGCACTGAACAAATCTTACTCTCGGAGCAAGTGGGTATTCTTATCCAAACGGAAGGCGAAACCGCAAGCCGATTAAAGAAAAAAGGTGTTGCGATAGAACGCATTGGAAAACTGACAAAATCAAATACGTTGGTTGTTAAAGGGGATGAAAAAGAGTATCAATTTGATGTTCCAACCTACAGAAGACATTGGTTTAAGAGCTCGTATTTATTAGATCAAAAACAAAGCGGAAGCAAGAAAGCTGCTGCACGTTTTGAATCTTTTGATAAAACGCCATTACAATTCGACTTCCCAAAAGATTTTGACGGACTGCTAAAGTCAGCCCCAAAGCGCAGAATAAAGGCAGCGGTATTACGTGAAAAAGGAAGTAATTCTGAACGTGAAATGGCATATATGATGCACATGGCGGGTTTTGATGTAAAAGATGTTCACATGACCGATTTGACTTCGGGTAGAGAAGATTTGAGTGACATACAACTTCTTGTTGCCGTAGGAGGTTTTTCAAATTCCGATGTTTTGGGTTCTGCTAAAGGATGGGCAGGCACCATAAAATATAACGAGAAGGCACAGCAAGCTATTCAGGCGTTTTTTGACCGCCCTGACACGCTTAGTTTGGGTGTATGTAATGGGTGTCAATTATTTATTGAATTGGGACTTTTGCATCCAAATCACGACGAAAAACCACGCATGGAACACAACGACTCTGGTAAGTTTGAATGTATCTTTACAGATGTGGTAATTGAGGAGTCTCCTGCCATTATGTTGCAACAATTGCAAGGCAGCAGACTAGGTATCTGGGCAGCGCACGGCGAAGGAAAATTTGTATTCCCAAAAGACGAAAAGGCTTATGCCATTTCTGGTAAATATGCCTATAACACATACCCATCAAATCCAAACGGTTCTAATTTTAACACCGCCATGCTCAGCAGCGATGACGGGCGTCATTTAGTAATGATGCCACACTTGGAACGTTCCATTTTTCCATGGAATTGGGGACACTACCCACAAGACCGCAAAGACGCTGTAAGTCCATGGATTTTGGCATTTGAAGATGCCTTCAACTGGATTTCGAGTAGGTAAAATCAAAAAAATATCGTTTTTTTGAATATTGGCATCATGTCAAAGCAAAACAATTAGTATATGAAAACACCAAAACGTCTTTTTGATTTTATCGATTTAACGGCAGAACACCGCTCGCTAGACCATGCGGTAAATTCCAAAGTAAAAGGAAAATGGGTTGGTCTTTCAACAAAAGAAATAAAAGAACAAGGAGGCAGATGCAGCGCAGGATTATTGAATTTGGATGTTGCAGCGGGTGATAAAATCGCCATGATTTCCTCTACAAATCGCACGGAATGGGTACTGGCTGATTTTGGTATGTCACAAATCGGTGCTATAAATATTCCCATATATCCCACCATTTCATCCGAAGACTATGCCTACATTTTAAACCACTCAGAAACAACGTATTGTTTTGTGTCGGACAAAGAAGTATTGGAAAAAGTACGTGCCATTGAATCACAATGCTCTAAGCTAAAAGGCGTGTATAGCTTTGACAAAATTAAAGGGTGTGATCATTTCGAATCGCTGCTTTCAAAAAAACCAACCAAAGCACAAACCCAAGAGATCGAAGCCCGAAAAGCTGCTATCAAATCCGAAGACTTGGCAACCATTATTTACACTTCTGGTACTACAGGAAAACCAAAAGGTGTGATGCTGAGTCACAACAATATTGTAAGCAATGTTATTGCAAGTCAAGAGCGCCTTCCGCTAACTTACGGCGAGGCAAAAGCGTTGAGTTTTTTACCGCTTTGCCACATTTATGAGCGCATGCTTTTATATTTATATGTCTATTCTGGAACACGGATTTATTTTGCAGAGTCGCTCGAAACTATAGGTGATAATCTTAAAGAAGTGAAACCTATTGTGATGACTGCTGTACCACGACTTTTAGAAAAACTATACGATAAAATCTATGCACGTGGCGCTGAACTTTCGGGCATCAAACAAAAACTATTCTACTGGGCAGTAGGTTTGGGACTTCGATACGAGCCATACGGACAAAACGGATGGTGGTACGAGATGAAACTTAAGCTTGCTCGAAAGCTTATTTTTAGTAAATGGAAAGAGGCGTTAGGCGGAAACTTAGAATTGATTGCCTCGGGAAGTGCTGCTTTACAACCTAGATTAGCACGTGTGTTTACCGCTGCGGGAATGACCGTTACCGAAGGCTATGGCCTTACCGAAACCTCTCCTGTAATTTCTGTAAATGATCTCCGAAATGGGCAAATGCGCATTGGGTCGGTTGGTCCTGTTATCAGTGGGGTAACCGTTAAAATTGCCGAAGACGGAGAAATTTTATGCAAAGGTCCAAACGTCATGATGGGATATTACAAAGACAAAGAAAAAACCGACGAGGTACTCAAAAATGGTTATTTCCATACGGGAGATATTGGGGTAATTGACGAAGATGGATTTTTAAAAATTACCGACCGCAAAAAAGAAATGTTTAAAACTTCAGGTGGGAAATATATTGCTCCTCAGGTCATTGAAAATGCCATGAAGCAGTCAGTTTTCATTGATCAAATCATGGTTGTTGGCGAAGGGCAAAAGTTTCCAGCTGCACTCATTCAACCTAATTTTGAAGTTGTTGAATCGTGGGCAACAAAAAAAGGAATTTCGTTAGAAAAAGGTGCATCTTTGAGCAATGACAATTCGGTTTATGAAAAACTATTGGAAGAAGTCAACAAGATAAACGAGCGCTTTGGCCAATGGGAAAAAATCAAAGAAATCCGCATTACACCTGATGTATGGTCTGTAGAAGGCGGACATCTAACCCCAACAATGAAGCTAAAGCGCAGAAGCATCAAAGAAAAATACAAAGCACTTTTTAATTCAATTTACGATTTATAAAAAATACTATGCGTGCATAGTATTTTTTTGTATGTTTGGAGTATGCAAGTAACCACTTCGTACCCAACCATTGATGCGCTTTATCGGGCCTCCTGGCAGGCCATTGCCAAAATGTACAATGAGGAAGCAGCAAAACACGACACCACCATGGCTTCCGGTTTTGCCCTGCTATCTATTGATCCGGTTCACGGAACTCCTTCTACTTCCATTGCACCTAAAATGGGCATGGAGGCTACTAGTCTTTCAAGAACACTAAAAGTGCTAGAAGACAAAAAATTTATTGAGCGTGTGCCAAATCCAGAAGATGGGAGGAGTGTGTTGCTTAAGTTAACACCCCTTGGGTTAGAAAAAAGAGATTTTTCAAAGTCGCTTGTACTCCAATTTAACAAACAAATTGAAGAATGTATAGGTGAAAAAAAACTTGAAGTTTTTCGAGAAGTTTCTGAAACCATCATTGAACTCATCCAATCCAAAAATATTTTTGACAAATGAAAAGAAGAATACATAAAGTAGCGGTTTTAGGCTCTGGTATCATGGGCGCGGGTATTGCTTGCCATTTTGCCAATATCGGAGCTGAAGTACTGCTGTTGGATATCGTGCCCAAAGAGCCGAATGATGCTGAAAAAGCCAAAGGCATGGACACTTCACATCCACAAGTGCGGAATCGTATAGTAAACGAAAACCTTACCAAAGCAGTAAAAAGCAAGCCAGCACCGTTGTATCACGCGTCTTTTAGTGACCGCATCAAAACAGGAAATTTTGAGGACGACATGCCTAAAATTGCAGATGTAGATTGGATTATTGAAGTAGTCGTAGAGCGATTAGACATCAAAAAAATTGTATTCGAGCAAGTGGAAAAATTCCGAACACCTGGAACACTAGTAAGCTCAAACACCTCGGGAATTCCAATTAAGTTTATGAACGAGGGAAGGTCGGAAGACTTTCAACAACACTTTACAGTAACACACTTTTTTAATCCACCGCGCTATTTAAAACTTTTTGAAGTAATCCCAGGACCAAACTGCAAACCCGAAGTCGTGGATTTTCTGATGGACTACGGCAGTCGATTTTTAGGGAAATCTGCGGTGTTGGCTAAAGACACGCCTGCATTTATTGGAAACAGAGTGGGGATTTTTTGCATTCAAAGTCTGTTTCATCAAATGAAAACAATGGAACTCACGGTAGAGGAAGTGGACAAACTCACTGGCCCTGTGATGGGACGTCCAAAATCGGCTACTTTCAGAACCGTTGATGTTGTTGGACTTGACACGCTTGTTCATGTTGCCAACGGACTTCATGAAAACTGTCCAGACGACGAGCGGCGAGATATTTTTGTATTGCCAGACTTTATCCAAAAAATGATGGATGAAAAGTGGTTGGGGAGTAAATCTGGACAAGGATTTTATAAAAAAGTAACAACCAAAGATGGGAAGTCTGAAATTCAGGTGTTGGATTTAAACACCATGACCTATCGAGCTAAGAAAAATGTATCTTTTGCTACGCTAGAAAAAACAAAACCTATTGATAGCGTTACAGAACGCTTCCCTGTTTTAGTCGATGGCAAGGACAAAGCCGCAACCTTTTACAGAAAGGTACTTGGCGAAACTTTTGCCTATGTACAATTTAGAATTCCTGAGATTGCAGACGAATTGTACCATATTGACGAAGCCATGAAAGCTGGTTTTGGTTGGGAACACGGACCATTTGAATTATGGGATGCTGTTGGATTGGCAACAGGAATTGAACTAATTAAGGAAGCTGGACAACCCGTAGCACCTTGGATTGAAACACTTGCTGCCAAAGCAGATGGATTTTATCAACTCAAAGAAAACAAAAAACACTATTACAATATCAGCAAAGCGGAATTTGTTCCGATTCCTGGACAGGATGCTTTTATTATTTTGGATAATGTCCGCGAGAATAAAACCATTTGGCAAAACAAAGATTGTTCGGTTATTGACATTGGTGATGGTATTCTGAATATTGAATTCCACTCCAAAATGAACACCATTGGCGCGGGCGTATTACAAGGTATTAATAAAGGTATTGATTTGGCAGAAGAAGGCTACGAGGGCGTTGTGGTGGGTAACAATGGAGCCAATTTTTCTGCTGGTGCCAATTTGGGTATGATTTTTATGATGGCGGTTGAGCAAGAGTACGATGAGCTTAACATGGCTATTAAATACTTCCAAGATACCATGATGCGTATGCGCTATTCCAGTATTCCCACAGTGGCTGCACCACACGGGCTTACCCTTGGTGGAGGCTGTGAACTCACCATGCATGCCGATAAGGTTGTCGCTGCGGCAGAAACCTATATTGGGTTAGTAGAGTTTGGCGTTGGGGTAATTCCTGGCGGTGGT
>JAFMFL010000070.1 GCA_017856205.1 Flavobacteriaceae bacterium | reverse complement strand
ATACACATTAACATAAAAAAAACACCTGTTCCTCGAGCTTGTCAAGACACAGGTGTTTTTGCTTAGTTAAAAATCAGATACGATTATACGTCTGCAGACTTAACAGTCTTTATAATACGAGCCGCAATTTTGTATGGGTCTCCGTTAGACGCTGGACGACGGTCTTCCAACCATCCTTTCCATCCTTTTTCTACTGTCATAATTGGAATACGGATAGACGCTCCACGGTCAGAAACACCATAGCTAAATTCATTTATAGATTGTGTTTCGTGATCACCCGTAAGGCGTTGGTCGTTATAAGCACCATATACATCAATGTGCTCTTTTACTACCGGACGAAACGCTTCACAAATTTTCTCATAGGTTTCTTTTGAACCACAAGTTCTAAGAATGGTGTTAGAGAAGTTTGCGTGCATACCCGAACCGTTCCAATCTGTAGCACCAAGTGGCTTTGGGTGATAATCTATAGCCAAACCATAGTCCTCAGCTAAGCGCTCTAAGATGTAACGTGCAATCCATATTTGATCTCCTGCTTCAGCAGCACCTTTTGCGAAAACTTGAAATTCCCACTGTCCTGGTGCAACCTCACCGTTTGTTCCCTCAACATTAAGACCTGCTTCAATACAAATATCTAAGTGTCGGTCCATGATTTCACGACCAAAAGAATTCTTAGCTCCTACAGAACAGTAAAACTGACCCTGTGGAGTTTGATCTTTAGGGAAGCCTAATGGCAAATTTGTTTCAGGATCCCAAAGAAAATATTCCTGTTCAAACCCAAACCAGAAATCATCATCGTCGTCGTCAATAGTAGCACGACCATTAGATTCATGTGCTGAACCATCTGCATTCAATACTTCAGTCATAACCAAATATGCATTCTTGCGAACAGGATCTGGAAAAATTGCAACGGGCTTTAAAAGACAGTCTGAAGAGCCACCCTCTGCTTGACGAGTTGAACTTCCGTCAAAAGACCACATATCAACATCCTCTAGTTTTCCAGAGAAATCGCTAACAATTTTTGTTTTACTACGTAAGTTGGCAGTCGGCTTATAACCGTCCAACCAAATATATTCAAGTTTTGATTTATTCATGATTTATTAAAAATGTTAAACAAAAATATAATTTTAGTTATACCCCAGTATATTATAGGGTTTTTTTTATAAACATTTATATTATTTTTGTTTAACCCCTAATTTTTGTGGGTGTTTATTGCCAATATTAAAAAATTAATAAAATAAATATATAAAACCCAAATATGGAGTTTCAAAGTCTAATCGCTAGATTTAGCCTATATTTGTTTTTTACCTTTAACTCTTATATACCATGAACAAACTGCGTTTTCAAGCCATTCGGGACGCTGTAAACCGCCTCCCAAAACCTTTCCAATCTGATCAAAAAAAATCAACCCTTTTTGCAAGCCGTGTCTTTACTAAAAAAGCCATGCGCACATTTCTTACCAAACAAGCATATAAGGATGTTGCCGAAGCCATAGAAAAGGGAACAAAAATCAACCGAACAGTTGCAGACCACGTTGCTGCTTCTATGAAAGACTGGGCGATTTCTATGGGAGCTACCCACTATACGCACTGGTTCCAGCCTTTAACAGGCGCTACTGCTGAAAAGCACGATGCTTTTTTTGATATGGATCGTAATGGAGATAGTCTCGAATATTTTGATGGTTCACAATTGGTGCAGCAAGAACCCGATGCTTCTAGTTTTCCAAGTGGAGGTATTCGGAATACCTTTGAAGCAAGAGGCTACACGGCATGGGACCCTTCATCTCCCGCCTTTATTTATGGTTCTACACTTTGTATTCCTACCATTTTTGTTTCCTATACGGGTCAAGCTTTGGATAATAAAACACCCCTTCTTAGAGCTCTCAATGCTATCGATGATGCGGCTACCCAAGTAGCAAAGTTTTTTGATAAAAATGTGACACACGTTCATGCTACCTTAGGTTGGGAGCAAGAATATTTTTTGATAGATAAAGCTCTTGCGGCATCACGGCCAGACATTATGCTGGCAGGTCGAACATTGGTTGGACACCCACCACCAAAAGGACAACAGTTAGACGATCATTATTTTGGCTCTATTCCTAGTCGCGCAATTAATTTTATGCGAGAATTGGAGTACGAATGCATGCTTTTGGGAATACCCGTAAAAACACGGCACAACGAGGTAGCGCCCAACCAATTTGAATTAGCTCCCATATTTGAAGAAGCTAACCTTGCTGTTGACCACAACGCATTACTTATGGACATCATGGGTAAAATTGCGAGTAAGCACCATTTTAAGGTGCTTTTACACGAAAAGCCTTTTTCAGGAATTAATGGTTCAGGAAAACACAACAACTGGTCGTTGCAAACAAATACAGGTGTAAACCTACTCAGCCCAGGAAAAACACCAATGAGTAACTTACAGTTTCTGACGTTTTTTGTGACCACTATCAAAGCAGTACAGAATTATGAATCACTCGTTCGATCTTCTGTTGCTAGTGCTGGAAACGACCACCGATTAGGAGCTAACGAAGCACCCCCTGCGATTATTTCAGTATTTATTGGCTCACAGCTATTAGCAGTTTTAGACGATTTAGAAAACGTATCAAAAGGCAAACTTTCTCCACAAGAAAAGACAGATTTAAAACTCAATGTAGTAGGTAAAATCCCCGATGTATTGCTTGATAATACGGATAGAAATCGCACTTCGCCATTTGCTTTTACAGGAAATAAATTTGAGTTTCGGGCTGCTGGATCCAGTCAAAACTGTGCTATTCCCATGACGGTTCTAAATACCATCGTTGCCAAACAGTTAATAGACTTTAAGGCAGAGGTGGATATCTTAATAAAGTCCAAAAAACTTAAAAAAGATGATGCTATTTTCAACGTCCTTCGTGAATATATCAAAACCACCAAAAACATCCTTTTTGACGGAGATGGTTATAGCGACTCATGGGCAAAAGAAGCGGCACGCAGGGGATTGTCTAACCTGAAAAAAACGCCCGAAGCTTTATCTGTTCGCATGCAAGACAACGTGATTGATTTGTTTGATAGTTTGGGTGTGATGAATCCCGTTGAGCAAAAGGCGCGTTACGAAATTCAATTAGAGCAGTATGTTCAATGTGTTGAAATTGAAAGTCTTGTGCTTGAAAATATAGCCAAAAACCAAGTTCTGCCAACAGCATTTAAATACCAACATATGCTAGTTGAAACTGCAAGTGGGCTCAAACAAATATACGGCGATAGCTTTACAAAGCACGCCCCTGTTGCTATGGAAACTATTGAGCAAATCAGTACATTAACAGATGCGCTTACGTCATCATGTGCGGCTTTGGCAAAAGCCAGAACTAAGGCAAACAGCATGAGCAAACTATACGATAGGGCACAGATGTACGCCAAGAATGTGCTACCAGTTTTTGATAATATAAGAGAAGCGGCAGATGCGTTGGAGCTTATTGTTGATGATTCAACGTGGCCACTTGCCAAATACCGCGAATTACTATTTTTACGTTAACTATGCCAAAAAACCTTTCTAAGGAACGTTATCAAATGCGCGGTGTTTCTGCTGATAAAGAAGATGTCCACGCAGCCATTAAGCACATTGATAAAGGTCTTTTTCCCAAGGCGTTTTGTAAAATTGTTCCTGACTACCTTACAAATGATAACGACTATTGTTTGGTGATGCACGCCGATGGAGCAGGAACAAAATCCTCTTTGGCATATATGTATTGGAAAAAAACAGGTGACTTATCTGTTTGGAAAGGCATTGCGCAAGATGCGCTTATTATGAATCTCGACGATTTGCTTTGTGTCGGTGCCGTGGATGAAATTCTTATTTCATCTACCATTGGGCGAAACAAAAACTTGATTCCCGGCGAAGTCATTAAGGCTCTGATTGAAGGCACACAAGAATTAGTCGATGAGCTTAATGCTCACGGAATGAAACTTACCTTAACAGGTGGCGAAACCGCTGACGTAGGAGATTTGGTACGTACCATTATTGTGGATTCTACCGTAACGGCACGCCTAAAGCGTAAAGATGTGATTGATAATGCAAATATTCAATCGGGCGATGTGATTGTAGGCTTAGCGTCTTTTGGACAAGCCACCTATGAAAGCGAATACAATGGGGGTATGGGAAGTAATGGACTTACTTCGGCGCGCCACGATGTATTCCACAAATCCCTAGCTGCTGAATTTCCCGAAAGTTTTGATCCTTTGGTTCCAGACGCCCTTGTGTACACAGGGACTAAAAAACTTCAAGACCCCGTAAATGGCGTTCCATTAGATGCAGGAAAATTGGTGCTTTCTCCAACAAGAACCTATGCTCCTGTGATGAAAGCTATCCTTAAAAAGATGGGTAGTGATGCCATTCACGGTGCTGTGCATTGCAGTGGGGGAGCGCAAACAAAAGTGTTGCATTTTATAGATAACGGGCATATCATTAAAGATAATATGTTCCCCATTCCTCCTTTATTTGAGATGATTCAAGCCGAGTCAAAAACAGATTGGCGCGAAATGTATAAGGTGTTCAATATGGGGCACCGATTAGAGTTGTATGTTTCGCCTGAGCATGCAGAGCAAATCATTTCCGTGGCAAATTCGTTTGATATTGATGCGCAGATTATTGGCCGTGTAGAAGAAAGTTCAATAAAAAAACTTACCTTAACAACGCCAAACGGAACATTTGAATATGCGTAAACTAATTTGTATTTCCATCTTTTTGGTTGGAAGTTTCGGGTTTTCACAACAAGAAGATTTATTTACTCTACTAAATGATTCTATTGAGGAAACTCCCTTGCTTCCAGAGCGTATGGTGTTTACCCAAAAGTTACTTTGGGGTGAAAAAGGGCTTTTGCGTACTAGTGGAATTGCACCACTCACAATGGAACAGCGCCAAAAGGAGTTAAAGCTACGGCGTACCATGCTAACTACACATCAGGTGTTAGGTTACGCCACGCTTGCCGCAATGGTGGCACAAGGTATCATCGGTGGAAAATTATATAACGGGGATTTCGAATTGTACCAGCTACATAAAGACATGGCAACGGTAGTCAACATTGGATATTTTACCACAGCAGGACTGTCGTTATTTACGCCTCCGCCGCTTATCAACAAGAAGGTTAAAGGATTTTCGTCCATTAAGGCGCATAAAACCTTAGCAACCATTCATTTTTCTGCTATGGTGGCTACAAATATTTACAAGGATAAAAATACAGAAGTGCATAAAGCTGCTGCTTATACAGCTTTTGGGAGCTACGCCATGGCGGTATTGGTATTTAAATTTTAAGATGAAGAACATACTTTTTTTATTGCTTTTTGTGCCTGTGGTACTTACTGCGCAACAGCTACGTGTGGATACTACCAACTCTTTTATCACTTACGAAGCCTCGCATCCTATTCACGATTGGTCTGGTACTTCAGATGCCGTGCAAGGCGTGGTGATTCTGGAAAACGACACGCCCAAGCGTATGGCAATTGCTGCTGCTGTTTCATCGTTTAATTCTAAAAACAGCAACCGTGATGCCCATGCTCTAGAAGTTTTGGAAGCCCTAATCTTTCCTAAGGTTTCTTTCTATTCAGAGAATATGAATTTGAATGAAGAAGCCCTCAAGCTATCTGGTAATTTGAAATTTCACGGAGTTGCTATTCCGTTGGAAACAGTTGCTAGATGGAATAAAATTCAAGATACGTGGATTTTGGAAGGAAACTTTGATGTGCAGCCTTCAAAATATGATATCAAACTTCCTTCTTTTATGCTGGTAAAGATGCGAGACAATATTCGTATTCGCTTTCGCTTAGAGTTGCGTACCTTTGCACCTTAGCATATGTTACAAGATAAATTACAAATTGTTAAGCAGCGTTTTGACGAGGTCGCTGACCTAATTATTCAACCTGATATTATTGCTGACCAAAAACGCTATGTAGCACTCAATAGAGAGTATAAAGATTTGAGTGCGCTGATGGAAAAGCGTACGGAGTATCTGAATTTGTTGGACAACAAAAAAGAAGCTCAAGCCCTTATTACCGAGGAAAAAGACTCTGAAATGCTAGCAATGGCAAAAGAGGAACTTGATGAGGCAAGTAAAAAGCTTGAAGCATTGGAAGAGGATATTCGTTTTATGCTTATTCCAAAAGATCCAGAAGATGCCAAAAATGTGATGATGGAATTGCGTGCTGGAACAGGTGGCGATGAAGCAAGTATTTTTGCTGGAGACCTGTACCGCATGTACACCAAATATTGCGAAAGTAAAGGCTGGAAAGTCAGCGTGGTGGACATGAGCGAAGGAACTTCGGGTGGATTTAAAGAAATTATATTTGAAGTAAGTGGCGAAAATGTGTACGGAACGCTTAAGTTTGAGTCGGGGGTGCATCGAGTTCAGCGTGTTCCACAAACCGAAACACAAGGGCGTGTGCATACTTCTGCAGCTACTGTAATGGTACTTCCAGAGGCAGAAGAGTTTGATATTGAGTTAGATATGTCAGAAATTCGAATTGAACGTACCACATCAACTGGACCGGGAGGGCAATCGGTTAATACGACCTATTCTGCTATAAAACTTCATCACGAGCCCACA
>JAFMFL010000069.1 GCA_017856205.1 Flavobacteriaceae bacterium | reverse complement strand
GGCTCTATACAACATATAGAAACCATTCCTGCAGATATACGCGAGCTGTACAAAACAGTTTGGGAAATGAGCATGAAGGACATTATAGATATGTCACGCCATCGCGGGTATTTTATTGATCAGTCGCAGTCGTTGAACTTATTTATGGAGGGCGCAACGATGTCAAAGCTAACGTCAATGCACTTCTACGCATGGAAATCGGGCTTAAAAACAGGGATGTATTACTTACGTACAAAATCTGCTGTGGATGCGATTAAGTTTACCGTTAACAAAAAGACGGAAGCCATTCCTGCCACTGAGGTAGCCACCACACCTAAGGCAAAAGCATCTGTTGCTGTGGAGCCACTTTCACCTGCTGAGCTAAAGGAAATGCTGGCAAAATCGAAAGAAAGTGACGAAGACGATTGTCTGATGTGTGGGTCATAGTCAAATAAGACTGAAATAAAAAAGCGCTACATAAGTAGCGCTTTTTTATTAGCGATCTTTTTGTTCATCGCTAACTTTTCTTGGCGCTATTTTAGGATCAAACTTTCGATAGTAAAGCTCAATTAAGTTAAAAGTAGCCACAATTAAATCTTTGGTTTCGATCATTAAGCTAAAGAAAAGCGTCGTGTTTTTAGGACTCTTTTCTTCTTTACTTCGCGTTCTAATTACCTGCTGATTAATTTTTTCATCTATGTTATTAAAGAGGACATGTTTTTTAGTAAGGATGTTGCTAACGGCCTCAAAATCGGTTAAATCAAACGCAAACCGTATCTCTGCAAACAACTCCTCTAAATCTAATTGCGTTTCTTTGAGTTCTTTAATTTGTGAATACTTAAGCTGTCGGTGGTTATTGCTCACATGTTTGTGCGATACTTTTGAGATGTATTCCAAAGATTGGGCCATGTCTTCCAAAATACTAATTAAGTTAATGTAGAAGTGACTAACATTAACGCTTTCTTCATCCATTTCTTGAATAAAATAGAACAACTCGTTACGTAGTTTTTCTATTTCTTTTTCAAGGCGAACAACCTCACGTTTTGTTGTTCGCAGCTCCTCTGTGTTTTGTTTTGCCAAACCGTTTATAGAAGCAAGATAAATATCGTTACACTTGTTAACCATCATCGAAACATTGTAAGCACTTTCTACAATAAGCCCTTGCACAGAAGAACTTTCAATCATTTGTAAATCACGCTCACGATTGGACTCAGTTACATTTTTTTTATGTTTACGGTAGTTGTTGACAAGAATAAAAACAGTGAATACCAACAACCCAAACAGTGCAGGCAATTTTCCAGTATAAAGAATAACTGCTACAATACCACAGGCAGTAAAGGCTGTAAGTGCAGTTAGAAACCAACCTGCAATTACATTAAGCACTCCTGCAACGCGATAAACGGCGCTATCTGCTCCCCATGCACGGTCGGCAAGAGAAGTTCCCATTGCTACCATAAAAGTTACGTAAGTAGTTGATAAAGGCAGCTTATAGGAGGTTCCAATAGAAATAAGTACTGCAGCAACCGTAAGGTTTATGGATGCTCTAATATTATCAAATGCAGGCGCATCTTCTGGTTTTGCGTGATATTGCGCCTTTGAAGGCATAAAACGCGCTTTTATTTTTTCGGCAAGTACAGTAGGGGTTACAGCCTCTACAAATCGAACAGAGCCTATAAAAGTACGTACCAAACCACGGGAGAATGCATTAGAATCAAATCGTTCATTTGTGCGTTCTTGACGCGACAACTCAATAGATGTTTTGAGTACCTCTTGAGCTTTTGAAGAAAGCCACAACGTGACAACCATAACCAAACCAGCAATAATGAGCAGCGCAGTTGGCGTTGCTACTTTTGCAGATAAAAAGGACATATTGAAAAGCTCTGCACTGACACCAGAGGCTTTCCAGGCATCAAAGGATTGCCAAGCAGCAATAGGAACACCAATAAAGTTTACCAAGTCGTTACCCGCAAAAGCAAGAGCCAATGAAAATGTACCTACGATGATGATAACTTTATAAATATCTGTTCGCAAGAAATAAGTTGCCAACAGGGATAAAAAAGTCCACACTACCCAACTTATAAAAAGCACTCGGTCTGCTTGTGTAGCCATAAAATCTTTGAGCGACATATTACCCAGCAGTTCATAGCTATTGTCTGCAAAAGGCGTTCCCTTAATTCCTTTGACTAAGATAAAGTAGGTAATGGCAGTCATGGCAATACCTCCAAAAACAGCTCCCATCCATTTGGGATTATCTTTAAAATGGAAGGTAAGAATAAGCCGACTTACGTATTGCACTACAGCACCAACGGTAAAGGCAATAAACACCGAGAGCAAAATGCCCATAATTATCTGAGTTGCTTTGCTAACGTTTATAAATTCGTAAAGTGATTCATTGGCATTGCCCCAGTATATTTTTACCATGGAAATGGCTACGGCAGCGCCTAGTAACTCAAATACGATTGACACCGTAGTTGATGTAGGCATTCCAAGGGTGTTGAAGAAATCCAATAATAAAATATCGGTAAGCATCACTGCCATAAAAATGACCATGATTTCATCGAAGTAAAACAAGTCAGGATTAAAGATTCCCTTTCTTGCTACTTCCATAAGTCCGCTAGAGAAGATAGCACCTGCGGCTACGCCCAAACTGGCAATAATCATCACGGTTCTAAAACTTATGGCTTTTGAGCCAATAGCTGAGTTAAGGAAGTTAACAGCGTCATTGCTCACTCCAACAACCAAATCTGCAGTAGCCAAAACTGCAAGTGCAATGATAATGATGAGGTAAAAATCCATTTGGCAATAATATAAAAAAGCCCCCATAAAAATGGAGGCTTTTTGATTATCCTTTTGTTAAGTAAGGATATGTCTTATTTAAACCAAGTCCAAGACGAAATGTCAAGAGCAGTGGCCGTATAACTAGCCGAAGTACTTGCATCATTTCCTTCAATTTTTACATTAGCCAATGGTCCGCTGTCTTTCATGTCAATATTTTTGGCATAACCTGAAAGGTGTAATCCTGTGATTGTAGCACCAGATGTCTTTTTAAACTGAAGCGCAGTACCATTAACACTGGATACAGCAGTGAAGTTAACAATTTTAGGATTGTTGTTTGTTCCATCTGCTTCTACTGCAGTAGAGAAACCAGCTACAGTATGGCTCACATATGTATTTGTGATAGTACCATTCCAACCTTCTGTCCAATCCACAGAGTCGTCAGAATTGTTTTCAAAGTATAAATTTGTAGCAGAAACGGTTCCACCAAAGAATTCAACACCATCATCATCACCATCAATTACAGCAACATTTGAAATTGTTGTACCTGAACCTACTCCATATAGTGTTAAACCGTTGTATTGAGACTCAGAGTTGATTTGTGCACCAGCATTTTTGATAACAAGATACTCAACAGTTCCAGAGTTATCATCATTGTCAGTACCACCATACACAAGTCCTGCAACCTCAGCAACAGCGTCAACACCTTCAGTTGTAGTAGCATCACCACAAAGTAGTAGTCCTCCCCAGTCACCAGGAGCAGGAGTAGATGCGTTAGAATCCATGACTACAGGATGATCGTTTGTTCCTGTAAGGTTGATTTTTCCACCAACTTCAACAGCAAGGAAGTTTCCTGTACCCACATTTGATTTGATAGTTGTTCCAGCAGGGATAGTTAATGTAGCACCACTTTTTACTCGAACACCACCGTCAATTACATATGTTTTTGTGGAGTTTAACACTCTATTTGAACTAATAGATCCAGAAAGTGTAGTACTTTCAGTTGGAATAGAAGTATTGCTAGTTGCCCATGCAAAATCTGCAATATCAACAGTTGCTGCACCGTCATATCCAAGTGATGGATGACCAGCTTCCCCTTCAATTACAACATTGGCTAAAGCTCCGTCGTCTTTCATATCAATTCTTGTAGCGTAACCGATAAGTGATAGACCAGTGATAGTAGCACCAGATTGCTTTTTAAATTGAAGTGCAGTACCAGCAACAGAAGAGAATGCAGTAAGGTTTACAATTTTAGGATTGTTGTTTGCTCCATCTGCTTCTACAACAGTTGAGAAACCAGCAATAGTATGGTGTACAAATGTATTTGTAATGGTACCATTCCAACCTTCTGTCCAATCTACAGAGTCATCAGAGTTGTTTTCAAAGTATAAGTTTGTTGCAGAAACAGTACCACCAAAGAACTCAACTCCATCGTCATCACCATCAATTACGGCAACATTGTTGATTTTGGTTCCAGAACCAACTGCGTATAATGTTAAACCATTATATTGAGACTCAGAATTAATTTGTGCACCAGCACCTTTGATAATGAGGTAGTTGATAGATCCTGAGTTATCACTATCGTCATTACCACCGTAAATTAATCCTCCAACTTCAGCAGTTGCATTAACACCCTCAGTTGTAGTAGCCTTTCCACATAGAAGAAGACCACCCCAGTCACCAGGAACGCTATTAGCAGAGCGCATTACAACAGGAGCAGATTCAGTTCCTTGTACATCAATTTTACCACCTTGCTCAACAGCAATATAGTTGCCAGTTCCAACCTTAGAAACAAGCACAGTTCCTGCAGGGATAGTTAACTTGGCACCATCTTTAATTAAAAATGCACCATCAATAGTGTACTCAACGGTTGAGTTAAGAACACGGTCAGAAGTCAAATCACCAGAAAGTGTTGCATCCTCTGTTCCTCCACCCGTGTTACTAGTTGCCCAAGCAAAGTCTGCAATATCAACAGTAGCAGTACCATCATATCCTAAAGCAGGATTAGCAGCAACACCTTCTATTTTTACATTAGCTAAAGGGCCGTTGTCTTTCATATCGATACGCGTTTCGTATCCTTGAAGAGATAACCCAACAATTGTAGCACCAGAAGTTTTTTTGAACTGAAGCGCAGTACCACCAACAGTAGAAACTGCTGTGAGGTCAATAATTCTTGGGTTATTATTCGCCCCGTCAGCCTCAACTACAGTTGAGAAACCAGTAATAGTATGGCTAATGTACGTGTTTGTAATGGTACCACTCCAACCTTCTGTCCAATCTACAGAGTCATCAGAGTTGTTTTCAAAGTATAAGTTTGTTGCAGAAACAGTACCACCAAAGAACTCAACTCCATCGTCATCACCATCAATTACGGCAACATTGTTGATTTTGGTTCCAGAACCAACTGCGTATAATGTTAAACCATTATATTGAGACTCAGAATTAATTTGTGCACCAGCACCTTTGATAATGAGGTAGTTGATAGATCCTGAGTTATCACTATCGTCATTACCACCGTAAATTAATCCTCCAACTTCAGCAGTTGCATTAACACCCTCAGTTGTAGTAGCCTTTCCACATAGAAGAAGACCACCCCAGTCACCAGGAACGCTATTAGCAGAGCGCATTACAACAGGAGCAGATTCAGTTCCTTGTACATCAATTTTACCACCTTGCTCAACAGCAATATAGTTGCCAGTTCCAACTTCAGAAACAAGTACAGTTCCCGCAGGAATAGTTAGCGTAGCACCACTTTTTACAAGGTAAGCGCCTTTAATAGCATACTCTTCAGTTGCAAGAAGTGTTCTATCTTCTGTAAGATCTCCTGTCAACACAGTATCCTCAACAGGTGTAGGAGGAAGTGCTGTTTCGTCGTCGTCGTCACAAGCAACGAAAAACATTAAGCTTAACGTTACTAATGCAGCCTTAAGCAATGTTGAATATATATAGTTTTGAATTTTCATCTTGATATTAGAAATTATAATTAATGTTTATGCTTATTTGCTTTCCTCTATTGTAAGAAAGTACGGTTTCATTGATCTCAGTTCCCGTAACGGGGTTGTTCACCAATTGAGTAAGTTTAATATTAGGGTTTAACAAGTTTTTTGCAGTTAAACTTAGTTGTACCCTGTCATTAAATGTTTTTTTGAAAATAAGGTCTAAATATGGAATTCCATTTTCAACAATAGCATCGTTGTAATCTACATCTTTTGTTGCTTGGTCTTCTGGACCACCCAATATAACAATCTTCTCAGAAGCATAGTTAAATGCTAGTGTAGCTTCAAAAGGATTTTCGTTTAGAGTAGTGTAATTGAATGATGCATTTACAATTAAATCAGAGGCCCCCTGTAAACCAGTTTCTGTTAAGTCTTTGTATTTGAACGTTTCAGTAATTGAACCATTTTCGCCATAAACATCTTTTAAATCTTGTTTATGCCACATTCTGGCAGCATTAAAGTTTAAACGAAGTTTAGGTCTGTCATCAACCGAAATAAGATTTACCCTTGACTCTAATTCTATTCCATATACTGTGGCTTTTTCTGCCGTATTGAAAAATGAGAAATAACCCGTTGAGCCTCTAGTCACAGAAGCGTTAATTGGGTCTTCAATTTTCTTGTAGAAAGTCGTTAACGAAACCAGCTCGCTTCTTGAGAAGAAATGTTCCCATTTAAGGTCTAAATTCAAGTTTTTAGAAGCTTCAATGTCAGCGTTACCAAACGTAATAAGCCCCGTTGGAGATACGTACTGGAAAGGTGCAATTTCCTTAAATTCAGGGAGAGTTTGTGTAATACTCCCTGCAATACGGAAACTGTGTTTCTCGTTGGCGGCATACTTTATATTAAATGAAGGGAATAAACGGTCATAGTTTTTTGTTGTACTTCCT
>JAFMFL010000068.1 GCA_017856205.1 Flavobacteriaceae bacterium | reverse complement strand
ATTTACTGCTGGGAGAGCAAATTGTTTTGATTTGGCTAAAGCAAAAATTTCTTGAACTTCGTTGCCAGTTGCAACACCTGGCTTTATGGAATGCGACATTATCGATTTGTTTTAAGTTGGCGCAAAAGTAACAAACAATTATGTGCCTAAAAAGGATAATTTATACCAAGTGTAGGATTTGCATTTTTGAGCTGATAATTAAAGTTCCAGCGCGACCCTTTTGGCAAAACAGGATTGTGTGTTTTAAAGCCCATATCTAGGCGCAGTAAGAACAAACCAAAGTCATAGCGCAATCCAAAACCAGTACCAACTGCTAGCTCATCCAAATCTTGAAATCCATCAAATCTACGTGCCGATTCAGTAACATTATCCGCCACGTTCCAAATGTTTCCAGCATCAATAAACAGAGCGCCTTTAAATGCGCCAAGGATATCAAATCGGTATTCGGTATTGAACGCAAGTTTTAGGTTTGCCTCGTTAAACTCATTTCCTGTGTTGCTTGACCCGGGACCTAGACGATATACTTCCCATGCACGGTTGTCATAGGCACCACCCGCAAAAAAAGAACGATTAAAGGGAATATTATCTGCATTACCATATGGTATCGCAGCTCCTGCAAATCCACGAACTGCAAAAACCTGATTTTCTGATATTTCCCAATATTTTACGATATCAGCCTCCAGCTTAATAAACTGACTAAAGGGCACATCAAAAAGAAAATACTGCCCATTTGATTGCTCCCAATCAAATTGTTTTGCAAGTGCTTGTAAGAGATTTCCAGACCACGAAAGGTTTGCTCTAAATTGAGTAAATTCTTTATCAAAAACCCCACTTTTGGTAGAGTTGAAAAATTGCAAACTCGAACTAAAAATAAGATTATTTTGCGTTAACCTGTTTCTTCGTTCTTCAATGCGCTGTACGCGATTATATGAATCGTCAGTGGGAGCCAAGTTGGTTTTATCGTCCAACACATCTGAAATAAAAGATTGCGCACCTTGCGGAATAATAAGGTTATTGTTTAAAAAATAGGATGGATTTACATTGGTTTTTTTTGCAATTTCATTTAACTCTCCATAGGCATTTGTGTATACTCCAAAGTAGTTTTCTTTGTTTTTATTGTTGACAAACTCAACATCGATTAGCGAAAAAGTCCAACGCCTGTTTTTCTTAGGACTCCATTGATACTGAATAGCCCCCATGAGGCTTTGTTTGTCTAATCCAATATTCTCTTGAACAGCAGAACCAACTCTGAAAATAGTTTGCGGTGCAATTTCTTGCCGGTTTATTTTTTTGTTGAACGGGAGTAAAAACTGAGGAGCTCGAAGCTGTACATCAAATGCAAATTCGGTAATTGCCACATCGGAAGATCTACCCACAGAACCTCGAGCCCCAAATTCCAAGGTTTCGGCTCCTCGAAATACATTTAGTGCACTTAATCCAGAGCTAAAAGCCACACCGCGTTTTATGATGTTTGATTGCGTGACATCCAATCCAAAATTAAGTGCATATTTTTCTTTTGGCATCAAGTAAATAGATGCATCAAGTAGCGTTTCTTTTTCGTTTGCATAGTTGTATCGTATGGTTGGATAGTCAAAACTTTGAAGGCGCGTTAGTTGCTTTAGCGTTGTACTTCGAGCTATATCACTGTAAGGCTCGTTGGTTTTAAATGATATAGCCTCACGAAGTAGCCGACTGTTATAACGCATTTTTCCCTGACTATAAAGTGATAATCCATCATATGTGTCAATCGAGTCATAGGCTTCATTCCCAGTATTTCCAGCTTTACTTACAAATACGTTAACCTTATTCATTCGAGAAATTTGATACTCCTTTTCTACCGCAGTTCCTTCTTGATTTTCAATAAAATTTCGAATATTAAGTTGTACAGGAAGGCGGTAATCTGCCCCTGTAGAATCAATGCTTACACTAAAATCAATTGCATTTAGTTGAAAAGGGAAAACTCCAGCATTTCGAAATAATGTAAACAAGCGATTGCGTTCCTGCTCAAAATCCTTAGTGCGAAATCTGTTACCTCGTTGCAGCACACTTTTTTGGACAGTAGCGTGATAAATAGAGTCCAAAACAGGACTTTGGATGTTAGCTTGAATACTATCTAGATAATAAGGGGCATTTGTTGTAACGCTGTACCGTACAATAGATTTAAGGTTTTGAGTATTAGTTGCTGTTTTTACCGCAGCGTTAAAGTATCCTTCATTTGAAAAAAAGGACTTTAATTTCTGAGCGTTTGACGCGCTAGAAAGCGAGTCGGTGAATACGGGGGGTTCGCCATTGCGCTTTTTCCAATCTTGAAACCCTACCTTGTAGTCCCTCATTTTTGCCAATTGCTTTTTAGACCACAGCGATTCCATTCTTTTTTTTCGGTTTGGCTTTTTGGTCAACCAGCGATCAAATGCAACACCGGAACTATCATTTGCAGATTGATACAACAGTAACCCAAATGGAATGCCCAAAAAACGCTTGTTAGGTTTTGGCTGTACGATGTTCTCTACAGAGTCCACAGCGCTTTCACCATTGACAATCACCTCATTTTTTTTTAGCAACACAGCATCTGGTGGAAGGCGTTTAGTAACAGAACACCCCACCACAAAGGCCAAAAGCCCACAAAAACCTAGTATTTTTGAAAATCGTGTGGTCAACAGAATAGTTGTAATGAACAAAAATACATCAAATACATGGTTAGCAAAAACGCGCTAAAACAGTTAGGGCAATTGGGACAATTAAAGTTTCGAAAAAAATATGGGCTTTTTGCAGTAGAGGGTAAGAAGGCAATAGCTACCTTTTTGAAGCATAATTTTGAACTTGCATATTGTTTTACGATTGAAAAAGATACTCAAAACAATTTTGAAGCTGAAATTATTACGTCCATCGAAATCAAAAAATTGAGCAACTTAAGCACGCCTGCCAACTATTGGGCAGCGTTTAAGCTACCCGAAGAAAAAGGATTTGAGTCACAATCGTTGAATTTGGCGTTGGATGGCATCCGTGATCCGGGAAATTTGGGAACCATTATCCGACTATGTGATTGGTTTGGCATTCAACATTTGATTTGCTCTACAGATACGGTTGATTGTTTTAATCCCAAAGTGGTACAAGCCAGCATGGGATCGTTGGCAAAAGTTCATGTGTACTATGTTGATTTACAATCTTTTATAAAACAGCATCATTTAGTACCAATAGGAACAGATATGTTCGGAGAAAATTTATACGACACAAAACTCCCAACCAACAGTATGTTGATTGTTGGAAATGAGGGTCAAGGAATTTCAGATAAGGTTAAATCCATTATATCAAAAAATATAGCTATTCCAAGTTATGGTGCACCGGCTGCTGAAAGCCTAAATGCCGCTATGGCAACAGGGATTTTACTAAGTGAATTTAGGCGAAAGGAGTAGTTACTCAAACGTAAACCGAAGAAAAACACCACGACTCTTCATAGAAGAAATATAGCGTGTAAATGGACTGTTTGGGTCGTTATCGGGAACAATTTCGTTGTTAAGAGCAAACAATCCGTGCACCGAAGGCGTAAATTTAAAGTAAGGAAGATAAATATCTGTTCCGATGGCAAATTCCCATGCATACATGTTTCGCTTCATACGGAATGTCCCAGAGTTGTTGTCCTCGGGATGCGTTTCATCGCTTGTAATATTGATGTTATATGACATGCTTCCCATAATATAGGGTCTTGCATTTCGAATGCGCCGGGTATTTAGTTTAATGCCTATTGGCAAACGCACATAATTTGATTTTACAATACGTTCAATAAGCGGTTTGGAAAACGTTTTCTCTGAAAAAGGGAATATGATTTCACGCTCTATAAAGGCAACTCCAGGGTGGAATCGTACATTCAAAAATTCATTGATGCGTACATCGGCTAGCAATCCAACATCAAAACTGGGTTTGGGTTTGATAGCTAATCTAAACGGCTGCCCGCTAGAAGTGGGCAAGTATTCCATTTTTGCGCTAACTGAATTAAGCCCAAGATAATAACCAAAACGCAACCGTTTTTTATCGTCGGTTCTTAGGTTTTCTAAATTTTTATCCTGCCCATATGTTGTTGAAAACATGGAAAATAGAACAAGAAAAACAGTCAAAAAAGCTTTCATTTTTGTGCAATATACAAGCTAACTACACCTCCGCTTAGCGGTTTGTGTGTTACTGTAGAAAACCCAATTTCACGCAATTTATTGCACATTACTTCGCCGTCTGGAAAATGCGTTGCAGACTCGCCCAGATATGTGTAGGCACTTTTATCTTCGGCAAAAAACTTTCCTAACAGCGGAATAATCACATTTGACATAACAAAATGCGCTTGTTTCATTGGAAATTTTTTGGGTCGAGAAGTTTCCAAAATATACAAACATCCATTTGGACGAAGTACACGATGCATTTCGCTAAGCCCTTTTTCCAAATGGGCAAAGTTTCGAATCCCAAAGGCGACGGTAACCGCATCAAATTGCTCTTTAAAGGGCAATTTTTCGGCATCGGCTACGCTGAGTTTTATACGGTCATTGAGGTTTAGCTTATCCAATTGCTTTGCTTGTACGGCTAACATTTGTGTTGAAAGGTCAACGGCATCAATCCTAACCGATGGAATTTTACTCAATGCAATAGCAACATCGCCTGTTCCAGTAGCCACATCAAGAATGTCAATCGCTTTTTGCGCTTGAACACCATTTACTAACTTTTTGCGCCACCCCTTGTCTAATCCCAAAGACAACACTCGGTTGAGCCCATCGTAATTTTGGGCAATACGATCAAACATCAGGGTAACTTGCTCCTTTTTGGACAAGGAAGAATCTTTGTACGGGGTAACTTTTTTGCTCATAAGGCGCAAAGGTAGCTATTATCTGTTGATGATAAATCCACTTCAACGAACAGAAACTTGCTATATTTGCAACATAATAATCTTATTATAGATGAACATTGCCATCGCTGGAGCTAGCGATATTGGCTTTCACTTAGCCAAATTGCTTTCGTTTGAGGCACAGGACATTACGCTGATTGACGCGGATAAAGAAGCGTTAAACTACGCAGATAACAACCTTGATATTCGTGCTGTAAAAGGTGATCCTTCTGCACTGGCAACCCTGAAAAATGCAGGTGTTGACAAGGCAGATATGATGATTGCCGTTACACCATCTGAAACTACAAACCTGATGTGTTGTTTGTTGGCTAAGCAATTGGGTTGCAAGCGTACTATTGCGCGTGTAACAGATATCGAATTTGAAAAATATAAAAATGATGTTGATTTTCAAGCATTAGGAATTGACGAGCTTGTATCGCCAGAGGAGCTAGCTGCCGAAGAAATACAGTTGCTTATTGATCAATCCGCTTTTGAAAACAGTCACGAATTTGAGGATGGTGCACTTACCATGATGGGAACTACTTTGGAAGAAAATGCGCCATTTATTGGTAAAACAGTTCGCGAGGCAGCATCTGTGTTTCCAGGTGTTCACTTTATGCCTATCGCCATAAAGCGTACCGCATCGCAAAACACCATAATTCCGCGAGGAGATACTTGCTTTGAACAAGGTGATCAAGTTTATTTTACGACGCTTCCTCAAGGTGTTTCTGAACTTTATAGCCTTACGGGCGAGGTAAAAAATAAAATCAAAAATGTGATGATTTTGGGTGGTGGTCGTGTTGGGTTTAAAACCGCAGAAGATCTCTGTCAGCGTGGTATAAATGTTAAACTTATTGAGTTGGATAAAGAACGCGCCATTGAAATGGCGGAACGCCTCCCCGACACGCTTATTCTTCACGGCGATGGTCGTAATGTGGAATTGCTTCTCGAAGAAAATCTTGAAGAAATGGATGCGTTTTTGGGCGTTACCAATGATGCTGAAACCAATATCATGTCATGCCTAATGGCAAAGTCTAAGCAAGTGCCAAAAATTATTGCACTTATCGAAAACATGGACTATTTTGAGCTTACAAAATCCATAGGTGTAGATACGCTTGTGAACAAAAAAATGCTCACCGCAAATACCATTTTTAGATATATTAGAAGGGGAGAGGTAGTAGATGTAGCAAAGCTAAACAATATGGATGCCGAAATTGTGGAGTTTAAGGTACAACCCTCTGCCAAAGTCATAGGCAAAGCCATAAAAAATTTAGACTTTCCTAAAACAGCAACCATTGGCGGTGTAATACGTAATGGTGCAGGAATTATCGCTTTAGGTGATTTTGTCATTCAGGAAGAAGACCTTGTGTTGGTGTGTTGTTTGCCACAATCCATCAAAAGAGTTGAACAACTTTTTTTATAAACCATGAAGGGTTTTAACCTTAAACTTATTGTACATATTCTTGGACTGCTTTTGTTGTTTAATTCCCTGTTTATGGGTATCACTACACTTAGCAGCTATTTAATGGATGATGGCGCTACAAATGGGATGCTTACTGCGTTTCTTATTAATCTTTCCGTTGGGGGGTTGGCCATGGGCTCAACCTTAAACCATAGAAAAGAAATTAAAAAACGTGAAGGCTATTTGATTGTGGTTTTTGGCTGGCTTGCAATGGTAATTTTTGGTATGCTGCCATTTGTGTTTACCAACACCGTTTCCTCGGTTTCCGATGCATTTTTTGAGACGATGTCTGGTTATACGGCTACAGGTGCCACTATTATGGATGACATCGAGTCGTTACCAAAAAGTATTGTTCTTTGGCGCTCGCTTACGCATTGGATGGGCGGTATGGGAATCATTGTATTGGCA
>JAFMFL010000067.1 GCA_017856205.1 Flavobacteriaceae bacterium | reverse complement strand
ACTTAGCCAGTCCATAAGAAAACGTCCTAATCCTTGAAGTTCTTCATCCGAGGCATTATGCCATTGCAAAGCTGCTTTAGCTAAGGTATTGCGGTTATATGCCTTGCCGTTTAATCGAAATGATGCATGAACCAACATATCAACCTATATTTTTTATATTCCACTTAACTGTGTTGTTGTATTGCAATACGCCTTTTCCAGCAACTAATGGACTTTCGATATTGTTGTTAAACATCCCGCCTGTACCCAGTCCTTGGGGCATATTGGTGTTTAGCGTTGCAGTCCATTGGGCAATGGCGTTTAGCCCGATATTACTTTCCAGCGCACTGGTAACCCACCAGCCAATGTTGCGCTCTGTTGCTAACTGAATCCATTCTTCCGATGCGGCAAAGCCACCCAACAAACTCGGTTTTAGAATGATATATTGTGGATTGATGTCGTCCAATAACTTGCGTTTGGCATCAAGTTCCAATACGCCAATAAGTTCCTCGTCTAGGGCAATAGGTAAGGGGGTTTTAGCGCATAAATCAGCAAACGTATCATGTTGCTTTGGAGCAATGGGTTGCTCAATACTGTGAATGTCAAAGGCAGCGAGTAGATGAAGTTTTTCGATGGCTTCATGAGCAGAAAATGCGCCGTTGGCATCAACGCGAAGCGTTACGGCTTTGGCGGAGTAGCGTTCTCGGATTTCTGCCAACAATTGGCATTCTGCCTCAAAATCCAATGCCCCAATTTTTAGTTTGATGCATTCAAATCCGGCTTTGATTTTATCAAATACTTGCCGCCGCATAAATGCCAAATCGCCCATCCAAACCAATCCGTTTATTGGAATAGGTTTCTTTCCATGACTAAATTCGTTGTCAAACAATTGAAATGGAGTAGGGGAGTTAAATGATAAAAGCGCCATTTCCACCCCCATTTGTATCGATGGAAATTGCGCACAAAGCGCAGTAACATCTTCACCTTTTTGCACGGCAGTGCAAACCCTTGCCAATTGCGATTCAAACTCCGGAACATCATCGTGGCTTAGCCCACGAAATAGCCCGCACTCGCCAACGCCAATGCGATTTCCATCTTTGATTTCAATAAAATAGGTTTCTTTTTGGCGCAATACCCCTCTTGAGGTACAGCTAGGACGTTTAAAATTGAGCGTGTATTTTTTATAGCGAACGTTCATTTTATGAGCAATTGCGTGAGAAGCAAGATTAAACTTAGCGCAAAAGTGCTTAACGCAAGCGGTTTAAGCAGTTTATCAAAGTCGGCATGCGCCTCTATGCGCATAGTTTTAAAAAGTTGAAAAAGCAACGGAAGAACCATTATAAGGGGAACGTAATGCCAAAAGGTTTCAGCAATTTGCATCAATACAATCGCTAAACTGATACTGCCTGATAACAGCAAGACAGCGTGATATTTTTTAGCTTTTGAAAGCCCTAAAATGGATGCTATCGTTTTTTTGCCTACAGCAGTATCATTTTCCATATCACGCATATTGTTTAAGTTCAATACCCCAACACTGAAAAAACCCATGGCAATGGCAATCCACCAAACAGGCATGTCTAGTGATTTGGTTTGTAAAAAATAGGCTCCGTAAACCGCCAATAATCCAAAAAAGAGCAACACAAACACATCGCCAAGGGCATGGTAGCCATAAGCTCCTTTGCCTGCAGTGTATTTGTAGGCGGCAAAAATAGCCAATACAGCAAGCCCCAAAAACACCAAAATGCGTTGCATTTCATCACATCCAAAGGCTAATGCAACCGTCCCCATTGCCAACAAAAAACCAATAATTGCCGTGAGAATAATCCCATTAAAAAGTGCTTTTTCGGACAGTAGTTTTTGCTGTAACACACGCTTAGGACCAACCCTTTTTTCGTTGTCTGTTCCTTTAACGCCATCTCCGTAATCGTTGGCAAAATTGGATAAAATTTGAAAGGCAATTGCAGTGAGTAATGTGCCCCCAAAAAGTTTCCACGAAAAATTAGTGTGCTGAATAGCTAATGCGTTCCCCGCTACGATTCCTGCCACCGAAAGTGGTAGCGTTCGCAGCCGTGCTGCTGCAATCCAAATGCGAAACAGGGAAGGTGTAGCCACTACGGGAATTTAGGATACTGCTTAAAGTTGGGTGCGCGTTTTTCCAAAAAGGCATTTTTTCCTTCTTGCGCTTCATCCATAAGGTAATACATTAGCGTCGCATCTCCAGCAAGTTGCATCAGTCCGTGTTGCCCATCTAATTCGGCATTCATACACCGCTTAATCATACGCAATGCCAACGGACTGCGTTGCTGCATAATTTGGCACCACGCTACTACGGTGTCTTCCAAATCGGCAAGAGGAACAACCTTGTTTACCAAACCCATTTCTAAGGCTTCTTGCGCCGAATATTGCTGACATAAAAACCAAATTTCACGCGCTTTTTTCTGTCCCACATGGCGTGCCAGATAAGACGAACCAAATCCACCATCAAAGCTTCCCACTTTAGGACCTGTTTGTCCAAAAATAGCATTGTCGCTGGCAATAGTTAGATCGCAAACCACATGCAAAACGTGCCCTCCACCAATGGCGTAGCCGTTTACCATGGCAATTACAGGCTTTGGAATTTCCCTGATTTTTTTATGCAGATCCAATACGTTAAGGCGTGGAACGCCATCTTCCCCCACATAGCCACCAACACCCTTTACATTTTGGTCACCGCCACTGCAAAATGCTTTTTCGCCAGCACCTGTAAACACCACAACATCAATGTCTTCGCGCTCGCGACAAGTGTCCATAGCCTCCAGCATTTGGTTGTTTGTTTCTGGACGGAAGGCATTGTACACTTTTTCGCGATCAATAGTGATTTTGGCAATGCCCTTGTAAAACTCAAAGCGGATATCGCTGTATTCTTTTATGGTTTCCCAGTTTCTCATAGTATTTATTTGTTTTTTACGTTGGCCATTGCCTTAAAATAGTCCAATAGCACGGTATCGTTTATTTTTCTTGGGGTACAAATTTCTAAAATTTTTGGATGATTGGATGGATTAAAAAAACGGCGAAGTGCTCGTTTTAATCTCCAATTTGAATGCACACGTGTGTATCCAAATCCAAATGCTTTTGCCATGTTGCATGCGTTTCGTCCGTGAATGGTTTCAAAATAGGTATCGTATTTAGGACTGTCTTTTTCGCCTGGCAATATCCTAAAAATACCACCTCCTTGATTGTTAATCACAATGATACGCACATGGTTTGGAATATAATTGTGCCATAACCCATTGATGTCGTAAAAGAAACTTAAATCACCCGTAACAAGGACCATTTGCTTGGGGTTGGTTTGCGCCGCGCCCATTGCTGTGGCGGTGCTGCCATCAATGCCAGCTGTTCCGCGATTACAAAATACTTCTGTTCCTTTGGGTAAATCAAAAAGTTGCATATACCGAATGGGCGAGCTGTTGGCAACTTGTAAATGTGTGTTTTGAGGAAGCGATTGGGTAATGAGGTCAAAAGCTCGTAAATCCGAAAAAGGAATTTTTGACAAATACGCATTCCCTTTTTTTAAATAATTGCGATAGCGCAATAAAATTTTGGCTTGATAATCACTTTTCGACGGAGCTACTTCTGCCAATACCTTAAGTGTTTTTTCTGCTGGCGCATTGATGTGTTTTGACAGAAAGTAGAAGGTGTCGTTTGCTTTGGTTTGGTCAATGTGGAAATGAGCTAGGGCTTGGTGTTTGCGCAAAAAGAATTTAATTTTTTTAGACACAATCATACCCCCTAGTGTAAGTAGTAAATCGGGTTGAAGTTCTTTTTCGCTACCACGTTGTTCCAATTCTAATGGTGCCATAAGGCAATCAATTGCTGCAACGGCATTTGGATGCGAAAAATTGGAAGTTTTTTCGGTAAGCACTACCACGCTTGGGTCTTGCAATAATGTTTCCAAAAGGGAAGCTAACTCGGGATTGGGAGAAGAAACGCCCACCAAAATCATTTTGCGTTTTGCCTTTTTCCATGCCGATAATAGTGCTTTATAATCGGAGTCAAAAGCAGTAGTTTTTAATACGGGGGCGGGTGGAAATGCTATAGGCGTGCTTGTCATGCCGTAAAGCGGTTCTTCCATGGGAATATTCACGTGCACAGGGCCTTTTGCTGTGGCAGAAAGGGTAAAAATGCGTTGCAGTTCCTTTATGTTGTGCGTTTGATGTTTTTGTTGAAGCTCCTCAATTTCTTTTTTGGTAGGGTTTGCAGAAAAATAGGGTTGTTTGTTACTGGCAAGTAAGGCATCTGTAGCATGAGACACATCTGGTTTTAATGTAGCTGCACCAACCAAGTGCGGACCAAAAACGCCTTCTTGCTGAATGGTTTGTCCGTCGCCAATATCTATACGATGGGGCATGCGATCTGCAGAAAGAATAACAAGGGGAATTTCGCTATAGAATGCCTCTGCAACTGCTGGATAGTAATTAAGCAAAGCTGAGCCAGAAGTACAAACCAATGCAACAGGTGTTGACAACTGTTGGGCAATTCCCAATGCAAAAAAGGCAGCAGCCCTTTCGTCCACCACACTGTAGGTAGTAAAAAATGGATTCTCAACAAAACCGTTCGTTAAGGGTGCATTTCTAGAGCCTGCTGAAATAATCACATGTTGAATGCCGTATTGCGCACAATAATGCACTACTGCTTGCGGTAGCGGAATTTCGGTATATCGCATTTGATGTGATTTGGCATCAATTTTCATAGCTGCGCAAAGGTACAAAACCCCAAACGAGTACGCTAATAAACAAATACTTACAATATGTTAAGCAGCGTTTCTGCTTTGCGTTGGCTTTCTGCCCATTCCCTTTCGGCATCACTTTGTGCAGTAATGCCACCACCAACGTATAGCGTGAGACTTTTTTGCATTACTTCAGCACAGCGTAGGTTAACAAACAAATGAACATTATCAGAATCGATTGGTCCTAAAACTCCCGCATAATAACTACGACTATGGGTTTCATGAGCAGCTAAAAAATCCAAACTTTCGTTGACCGGAACACCTGCTACAGCGGGCGTAGGGTGTAGCAAACGCACCACGTCAAGGGTGCTGAAGTTGGTAAGGGGTACTTTAAAATCTGCGCACAAATGCACCAAATTTCCAGCTCGTTTGGTGTATGGAGGCGATAGGCTAATGCTGTTTTTGGGAAAAATGCGTTCCAGTTGTGTTTGGATAAAATCGGTTACCATTTGCTGTTCATCTAGTTCTTTAGAAGTCCAGTTTGGAGAGGTGTTTTCATTATAAGGTAAGGTACCTGCCAAAGCCATGGTTTTGCAAATACCATCTTGTATGTCGAGCAATGTTTCTGGTGTTGCGCCCATCCAATCTCCGGTGTGCGGATGTGACCAATAATACACCATAGCATTTGGGTAGGCGTGTGTTAGTTTTAAATACGATGTAGCTACTGATTCTGTAAAGGGCTGTATATGCTGACGGGAAACCACCACTTTTTCTAGGATACTTTGGTTGATGGCACTTTTTACAGCAGCAACCAATTCCATATAATAGGACTTGTTTTGTGCATCAGCCACTTTGGTTGGCCTATTGTTATTGATGTGTTGGGGCGCAACAAAACGCTTTTCATTTTGATTTGGAATAAAGGTATATGATTCTTTTACCAAAAATGGCGCAAACACAAAACCGTTTTCTGTTAATGTTTTGCTCTGATGATGTTTCTTGTCTAGTTGTTGGTAGAGAATAATCTCTTGTGTTTGCGGTAAACGAAATAGCACAAATGGCTGTTGCTTTGCACGCAGTGTGTCAAAAAAAGCGATAAATTCGTTTTGGTCTTTAGGCATATTAATTTGTGAACAGTTGCAAAGCTACGCACCGATGCTGGAATTACCCAAGCGTTAGAAAAACTCTAAAATGTTTTCCATAAAACCTAACCTTTAGCCCTATTACTAGGTTGTTCATATTATTTTGTGATTAACGCGTTTTCCACACCTTTGGATTTCGAGAGTGATGAAAAACAGCAAAAATGAGCACCTTGTTATTGTGAAAGGCATAAATAAATGAATAGGGAAACTTTTTTTAAGCTAGCAATTCGTTTTGTCCCATATACAATTTGAAATTTTTTTTTCTTCTTCTAGAATAGAAAGCAAAGTTGTGACTTCAACTTGAAATTTACGCAGGGCAATTAGACTTTTCTCTGCATACCATCGTTTGCTTTCAAACAGTTCAAGTCTCGCTAAAGGATGAAAAATGATTTGGTGCTTCATGAGTTGCTAGGGAGTAGCCAAAAAATCTGCTTTGATTTCTTCCCAATGAACACCTTTTATTTTTCCTGTTAAAAGTTCTTTTTCTCTTTGGTCAAGCTTAGATTTAAATGCATCCAAAGGCGAATTTTCTGCGTCCAAAATCCACTGGGTCAAATATTCATATAAATCTGCTGGGTTTTCAAAATTGGTTTTCGAAAACGCTTTTTTGCTGTTTTTGATGGTTATCGTGGTCATTAGCTACGGATTTATTACTGTCAAATGTACTTAAATTCCTTGATTTAGTTGTTTTAAAAAATGTTTGTGCATTTTAAGTTAATGAATAAGGTATGTAAAGTGCTAATAGACTAACCTGTAGTGCAGATTTTTTACGGAATAAAAAAGGTATTTTAAAAACACAGAAAAAAATTATTTGAAAGCCTAGAAAATTATACTACATTTGCAGCCCTTTAATTGAAGGAATAAAGTAAGTATAACGTATGCCAACTATATCGCAACTAGTTCGTAAAGGTCGCAAGGACATCGCTAAGAAGAGCAAATCTGCTGCTTTGGATTCATGTCCACAGCGTCGCGGAGTGTGTACACGTGTGTACACCACAACCCCTAAAAAACCAAATTCCGCTATGCGGAAAGTGGCTAGGGTTCGCCTAACAAATGG
>JAFMFL010000066.1 GCA_017856205.1 Flavobacteriaceae bacterium | reverse complement strand
CCTGCGACCTCCTGCTCCCAAAGCAGGCGCGATGACCGGGCTACGCTACACCCCGTAAAACGGACTGCAAATATAGAATATATCATTACCCTGACAAACTTAATTTTTTATCATTTTAAATAATATATTGATAATAACTTTTGATACCTATCTTCTTATGTAAATCGCTTAATCTTGTACATTTGGCTGTAAATATTCGACAATGAGCAATCAACCTGAACACATCAAAACACTTATCATTGGGTCGGGTCCTGCAGGATATACGGCGGCTATTTATGCGGCTCGCGCCGACCTTAAACCTGTAGTTTATACGGGAATGGAGCCTGGAGGTCAATTAACAACCACGACAGAAGTTGATAATTTTCCAGGTTACCCAGAAGGCGTTGATGGTCCTACCATGATGGTGCAATTACAACAACAAGCAGAACGCTTTGGCACCGAAGTGCGCATTGGTATGGCAACTGCAGTTAATTTTTCTAAAGAAATAGGTGGGTTGCATCATGTTACCATTGATAACAACAAGGAATTACTTGCCGAAACGGTAATTATTTCTACAGGGGCTACTGCCAAGTACTTGGGCTTGCCGAGCGAGCAACGTCTTCGTGGAGGTGGTGTTTCTGCTTGTGCTGTATGTGACGGGTTTTTTTACAAAGGTCAAGAAGTTGCCATTGTGGGTGGTGGGGATACCGCTGCTGAGGAAGCCACTTATTTGGCAAATATTTGTAAAAAGGTAACCATGTTGGTGCGAAAAGACCATATGCGTGCTTCAAAAGCAATGCAACATCGCGTAACTTCTACACCAAATATTGATTTACGCTACAACACTGAAATCGATGAAGTTTTAGGTGATCAGGTAGTTGAAGGTCTTCGTATGGTAAACAACCAAACAGGGGAAAAGGAAGAAATTGCCATTACGGGGTTGTTTATCGCTATTGGGCATAAACCCAATACAGATATTTTTAAAGGACAGCTTGATATGGATGATGCCGGTTATTTGATTACCGAAGGCAAATCAACCAAAACCAATCTTCCCGGTGTATTTGCATCTGGTGATGTACAGGATAAAGAGTATCGTCAAGCGGTGACTGCAGCAGGAACAGGTTGCATGGCAGCCTTAGATGCAGAGCGCTATTTGGCTTCGGTAGAGTCTGTTTAAAAAGTCACGGAGGCGTAGTATAGCCCCATGGCGATAGTGGCTATAATTGCTGAAAGCCACAACCCTAGCATGATGAATAATACTGTTTTGTTGCTTTTTTTTGAGGCTCCAATCATGCGTTGCCCCAGAATAGCCAAAAATGCAAATGGAATACCAATTGCAAAATGAATGGGAATACTAGCAAACCAAATAGATATTCCCGAAGATGGAAAAGATATAAAGTCCTCTACATTTGTAAATGGAAAGCCAAAAATATCTGCCAATCCTATAGCAAAAATGGATATCGTGAGAGAAAACAATGTTGCAAAAGAAACGATTATCAAAATAACACCAATCAGCTTGCCAAGTACTCTGATTAAAACTTGAATAAAGCTGCCAAGCGCATCAAAAAAACGTTGTAATCCGCTCCGTACTTTCTTAGTTTTAGCTTCATAATCTACCTCTTTTATACGTTCTTTCACGTCGTTTATACCTTCCTTAAACTTCTTTTCTAAGTTAGATATATTGATAGGTTCACCTTTCATAGAAAGCTTTTCGGCAGTCGTTTTTGCAGGTGCTATAAATGCCCAAAGGGCGAAATATAAAATGATAAAACCACCCCACGAAAAAAGAGCGAGAAGGAGCCAAATGATACGTACCCAAGACACTTCAACCCCAAAATAATGTGCTAACCCAGCAGCAACTCCTCCAATCACGGTATCATCTGGGTCACGAAAAAACTTTTTTTCTGTTCGTTTCCCTTCTTCAGATTCTTCATCATCAGAAACGTGATAATCTTTTGGCTGTCCCATAACCTCAATTACGTATGCCACCTCTTGAGATGTAATTACTTGTCGTTCATGTGTCATTTTTTCAGAGAATAGTTCCGATATCCTTCCTTCAATATCCGACATTAGTTCTTCCCGTATCTCCGAATTCTTAAAATATGCTGCAATTTCTTCCAAATAGCTTTTTAGCATGCCATAGGCATTTTCATCCATATAAAACAGCTGCCCTGCCAAGTTGATATTAATGGTTGTGTTCATGATTTTTTGGATTTAGGATTTATTAAATTTTTAACTGAATTATGCAAAGCATTCCAACCTGAAGTTAGTTCATTTAAAAAAAGTTCACCTTCTTTTGTTAGGAGATAGTATTTTCTTGGTGGTCCACTTGCAGATTCCTCCCATTCGTAGCCAACAAGTCCAGCACTTCTAAGACGTGCCAAAAGCGGATATAATGTGCCTTCCACCACAATTAAGTCTACGCTTTTGAGATGATTCAAAATTTCTGTGGCATATTTACGCTCTATGCTAACCGAAGCTAGAATACACATTTCAAGTACTCCTTTTCGCATTTGCGCAGTAGCATTATCAATTTTCATTTTACAAATGTATAAAAAGGTAACTTGCAATGCAAGGTACTAAAGTAAATTTTATATATTTTTGAAAAATGAAAGTTACTCCAGCAGCAATAAACAGGTTTACCTTATTTAAACTCCCCGCAGCTTATTTCACGGGAGTTCGAGTACGCAGTATTTCTAAGGAATCATGCAGGGTAAGTGTTCGGCTACGCTGGGCAAATCAAAACCCCTTTCGCTCTATGTTTTGGGCTGTACAAGGAATGGCCGCAGAACTTTCTACGGGGGTGCTGCTCATGCGATCCTTATACCAAAATAACACCAAAGCCTCTATGCTTTTAATTGAAACAAAAGCTACGTTTTCCAAAAAAGCGGTAGGAAATATTGTCTTTGACTGCTTACAAGGATTAGAAATAGACAAAGCAATAGAAAATCTATCTCAAGAGCCGCAAGAAATTTGGTTATATGCAAATGGCATAGATAGCGTTGGAAATGAGGTTTGTTCATTTTCCTTCTTATGGTCGATTAAACGCAAGAATTAACATTTTTACAACACTTTTGTATTTCTGAATCGTGTTATTTCGTACCAAACTTACCAATATGTCAACCAAGTTAAACTTGTCATATTTTAAAACCGTGTTGTCCAAGGTTTATGGGTATCCAACTGTATTCAGAAAAGAACTTTACAAGGCAAAGTCGCACTTAAGTGCATATGATTATAACAGGCTACAAATTTGGCTTTCTAAAAAGGAGTTTTCTAGCTTGACTTTGGACTGATAATTTTTACGTCTTCGTAAACAATCGCACCTCTGATAATAGCACGAATTTTTTGGTGTAATGCCTTTATGATATGTAGTTTTAACTCTCTCTTGTGATAAATTACACTAACTTCCCTCGCAGGCTCTGGCGCACTAAAGGACTTTATATTTTGCTGATGTTCTTGCCCTAATTGTCGCGCATTTAGGTAGGGCAGGAGTGTAATTCCCAACCCCTCATTTGCGAGTTGCACAAGAGTTTCAAAACTACCACTTTTGATTTCAAAAGGCGTTGGCGAGTTGTACTTTAACTTGCAGATATTCAATGCAGAATCTCGAAAACAATGGCCGTCTTGAAGCAGCAGCATACGCTCATCCGTTAGCATTTCTGAAGTAATTGACGCTTCCTTACTTAGTTTAGAATGCGATGGAGCATACACCATAAAAGGCTCGTAATAAAGTGGCTTTTCCACAATTTGCTCCATACCTAACGGAGTTGCAGCAATTCCAGCATCAAGGGTTCCTTTTTCAAGGTTCTCCAAGATTTGTTGTGTTGGCATTTCCTCAATTTCCAAAGCCAACTGCGGATATGCTTTAAGTACAGTTTGTAAAAACATGGGTAGTAATGTTGGCATTACGGTGGGAATAATCCCTAATTTAAATGCACCTCCAATCACTCCTTTTTCTTGATCTACTACGTCAAGCATACGCTCCGATTCAGCAACAATTAATTTTGCTTGCTCAACAATTTTTTTTCCCACTTCTGTAAGCCCAATGGGTTTTTGTGCTCGGTCAAAAATGGTTAAATCCAATTCTTGTTCTAGCTTTTGAATTTGCATGCTAAGGGTAGGTTGCGTTACAAAAGCATGTTCGGCTGCCGTAGTAAAATTACGATGCTCTGCAACGGCAATGCAGTATTTAAGTTGGGTTATGGTCATAATTAATCGTTCAAAACGGTTACTTGCATACGCATATTGGTTAGTGGCCACTCGCGCTTGTCCGTGGGCAACGCATTAATGGCATCCACCACTTCCATTCCACGAATCACTTTTCCAAAAGGTGTATAGCTTCCATCTAAATGGTAAGCCCCGGGCGATTGTTGCACAATAAAAAACTCATATGGTGATGCTAATTTATGCGGATTTTCAATTTCGCTACTCGGCATCGATACTACGCCTCTGTGATGTTTATATCCTTTTCGTGTGTCAGGTGGTAGCAGATATTTTCCAATTTTTCTGCGCTTTTTTCCCGTATCATAATTGTCTGAATTCCCACCCTGAATGATAAAGTCAGGAACAACGCGGTGAAAGTAGGTGCCATCAAAATACTTTTGTTTGGTCAGGAAGATGAAGTTTGCTCTGTGATAAGGAGTTTTGTCAAAAAGTAAAATGTCAAAAATACCAAGTGGAGTTTCTATGCGCACTTTATTCTCTGGATTTTCTGCTGCAAAGCGTTGTAAAAAAGGAATTGCTGTTTCGGCGGTAAGTGGCAAATCAGATTTCTTTTTTGGTTCTGCAATTTTTTTAGGTGCTTCTTTGATTGGCGCAGCAACTGCTATTTGTGTTTTTTTTGATTGATTTGGTGTACTGCATGAAATCAGCAGCCCCAAAAAACAGCATTTTAAAAGATATTTCCAATAGTGTTTTTGCATACCACAAAGTTACAGGTTTTCATTTTCTCTATATGTGCTTTCATTTCCACACCTTTTGTACTTTTGTATTTCAAAACCAAATCGTGTTTAAACGAAATCCATTTGGACATTACCTTTTTATTAAGCTGTGGCTTATCCGTCTTTTAGGATGCATCACACGCAAACGCTTCAATGGATTTAACGATCTTCAGATTCGCGGCTCAGAAATCATTCGTCAATTACCTGATAAAAACGTCTTGTTTATATCGAATCACCAAACCTATTTTGCCGACGTCACAGCCATGCTGCATGTGTTTTTTGCAAGTTTGGCAGGCAGAGACGATAACTTAAATTACTTAAGTTACATCTGGAAACCAAAGCTTAATGTCTATTATGTAGCTGCTAAGGAAACCATGAAGGCTGGTTTATTGCCCAGAATTTTAGCTTATACCGGCTCTATTTCCATTGAACGCACATGGCGCGAAAAGGGACAAGAAATCAATCGTCAAGTAAAAATGAGTGACGTTTCCAATATTGGAAAAGCATTAAATGATGGATGGGTCATTACATTTCCGCAAGGCACCACAAAACCTTTTGCTCCAATAAGAAAAGGCACACTTCACATCATCAAATCCTATAACCCCGTAGTTGTTCCCATTCAAATAGATGGGTTTCGTCGGTCGTTTGATAAAAAAGGAATTTTTATCAAAAAGAAAGGAATTAAGCAGTCGATGCATATCAAACCACCTATCACCTTTGACCTTGAAAGATCCAACGATGAATTGGTTGCACAGATTGCAGAAGCCATTGGGCAAGTAAAAAAATAGCTACTCAAGTATCCCTGCACAGCTTATCCTCGCACCTGCTGCACCAGAGGGTTGTGATACAAAATCATCTTCGCCTTGATGCACAATGATGGCTTTACCTAAAATATTTTTGGTCTCATCTTCACACCCGATACACCACTCGTTCGTTTCAAAATAGACTTGACCAATGCCATCAGCGCCAACCTCAAAATTTCCAATATCTCCTTTGTGATAACCATCCTTGTTGCCCCATTTCCCGTGAGGCGCAAACGTTGGATTCCAATGCCCCCCTGTTGATGTGCCATCATCGGATGAGCAATCGGCTTTTTCGTGTAAATGAATCGCATGTATGCCTTGCTCCAGCCCACGAACCGTTACACTAAGTTTTACCAAGCCATTTTTTTCGCTTAGTAATGCAAAGCCAACCGCATTTGAACCACTTTTTGGATTTAATCCAATTTCCAATTGACTGCGTTGACAACTAGTGAGTACTGTTGTGAGAATAAATAATAGTAATATTTTTTTCATGTCTATAAAGTAATTGAATTTTATGCATATTTGAAAAAAGAATTGCTATGCGTCCACGAAACCTATTTTTGCAGGGGATGTTTTTGTTGTGTTTGACCTCGTGTGGTGTTCAATATCGCAGTACAACATTTGATGCCCCGTCAACGTCAATATCGTATAATGACAAATCGAACTGGGCGGTGTTTGCAGGAAAAACTCTTGATGGGAAACCCATTGGTGCATCTGCTGACACACTGCAAGCCGATGTGTTTTTTGTATATCCCACCTTATTGACAAACAAGAAAGATACCCGCTGGAATGCACCTATTCAAGATACTATCATTAACTCCGATGTGCTTAAATGGGTTGTGCCTTATCAAGCTTCAGCATGGGCAACAGCAGCACGTCTTTATGTGCCGTATTACCGTCAAAATCACTACCGCGCCTTTTTTGAGCCTTATGTAAAACAAGGCGGGAAAGAAGCACAAGAATTAGCATATAGTGATGTTAAGACGGCTTTTGAATATTTTTTAACCCACGAAAATAACGGACGCCCTATTATTTTGGCAGGTCATAGTCAAGGGGCTATTCACCTAAAAAGATTGTTGCAAGAGGCTTTTGATGGTACCGAGTTGCAACAACAACTTGTAGCCGCATATTTGATTGGTGCAAGAGTCATGGAAGATGAATTTAACGTTTTAAAACCGCTTAGATCTCCAGAGTCTGTTGGTGGTTATGTGAGTTGGAATAGTTATAAAAAGGGGAAACTCCCAAAATATGCCGATTGGTTTAACACGTCT
>JAFMFL010000065.1 GCA_017856205.1 Flavobacteriaceae bacterium | reverse complement strand
AAGAACACCCTTCCATCTTCTGGTATATGGAAACAAATCGCAGGATTTCAGTGGCTTGAAAAGCGAAATAAAAACAGCGGAGAAGAAATACTAATCCCCGATGCGATTCAACGAGATTTTGGGGGGTATTGGTTGCATCAATTTGATACCGATAAACTGATATGGCAAATTGGCTTACGCCTTGATTCTCGTTATATTAAAACTGAATCCTTTGTGACTCACCACCATGAGGAGGAAGAAGAAACAGCTAAAATTGACAAAACTTTTTCAAGCTTTAACAGCTCTGTTGGTTTTACCTACCCTTTAACTGAGAAGATACTGGCTAGACTTAATGCAAGCACAGGGTATCGTGCACCAAATTTGGCTGAGCTTACTTCTCATGGTGTGCACCATGGAACACAACGCTTTGAGGTTGGAAACGCAAACTTAAAATCAGAAAGAAACTTACAATTTGACTTCGGTTTTGATATGCAGACAACCAATCTTAATATTGGTATAGACGGGTTCTATAATGCTATTACTGACTATATTTTTCTTAATCCTACAAACGAAACTGAGGTTGGTGTAAGCGTTTTTGAATATGAACAAAGCAATGCACGCCTTTGGGGAGGTGAGTTTTACGCCCATTATCACCCAAAGGGTAAAATTCATTTTGAAACAACCCTTGAATACGTAAATGGTGAGCAAAAAGATGGCACACCACTTCCGCTTATCCCTCCATTTTCGTTCAATCAAGAAGTTCATTGGAGTTTAAGCGAATCCTTTGCGGCGTTTATATCGTTAACTATGGCAGACAACCAAAATAGGGTAAGTCCGTTTGAATCAAGAACAAGTGCTTACGAGCTAATAAATATAGGTGGACATATTGACATCCCAGTTAGCAAAAGTGATGCATTACGCTTGCAATTGCTTGTAAGAAATTTGGGAAATCGAAATTATATTCCACATTTATCAAGGTTAAAAACGATTGGTGTGGAACAACCTGGTCGCAATTTTGTGCTGTCTGCTAAATACAATTTTTAGTTTAAGACAACTTCCCTTGAATAAGCTTTAAGAACTCATTCCGTGTTTCCATTGCTTCAAAGGCGCCTCTAAAGCCAGAAGTTGTGGTCAGCGAGTTTTGCTTTTGCACACCACGCATCATCATACACATATGTGATGCCTCAATAACAATTGCAACTCCTTTGGGCTTGAGCGTTTCGTCTATGCAATTCATAATTTGCTCGGTGAGACGCTCTTGTACCTGAAGACGACGGGCAAAAACGTCCACTACTCTTGGAATTTTACTCAATCCAACAATGTGTCCATCAGGAATATATGCAATATGCGCCTTGCCAAAAAACGGAAGCATATGGTGTTCGCACAATGAATACAACTCAATATCTTTTACCACCACCATTTCGTTATAGGATTCGGCAAATTTTGCGCCTTCCAGAATAGCAGCTGGATCCATATCATAGCCTTGCGTCAAAAACTGCATTGCTTTGGCAGCTCGCTTTGGGGTTTCAATCAGACCTTCACGGTATGGATTTTCCCCCAAATCTGTAAGCACCTCCAAATAGTGTTTTTTCATGGATGTGGTTATGTCAGTATCGTAGATATTTTTAGCTTCAAATGTCATAGCGTTTTTATTTTTGATGAATGTTTTGTCAGTAATTTCTTGACTTTGGGGGAAATCACAGCAGCACAATACGGCTGATTTTTATTTAAATTAAAATAATCTTTATGCTCGATTTCTGCAGCATAAAACTCCTCAAAAGCAGTAATTTCAGTTACAATTGGGTTAGAAAACGTTTGTTGTTCCTCCAAGTCAGCAATAAAGTTTTGGGTCATTTCTTTTTGCTCCTCAGTATGATAAAAAACCCCTGAACGGTATTGGGTTCCCACATCATTTCCCTGGCGATTAAGTGTAGTTGGGTCGTGCGTATCAAAAAAAACCTCCAATAAGGTTTGGAATGATATCACTGCTTCATCAAAAGTGATTTGTACACATTCGGCATGACCTGTTCTTCCTGTACATACTTCTCTGTAGGCAGGATTTTTGATATGTCCGCCCGTATATCCAGGAATTGCATCTATTACACCATCTAAGCGCGTAAATAATGTTTCGGTACACCAAAAACAACCTCCAGCAAAAGTGGCTAAAGCCATATTGTTTAATTATTGCACTACAAACTTAAACAAAATATGTTTACATTCCTATAAACAAAAACAATAAATTGATATACACCAAATAAAATCGAAAAATGGTTACTTTGCATTATATGATTCAAGCCAAACAGATTTCAAAAACCTATGGTAAAACCGCAGTCTTAAAAGATGTGGCTTTTGACTTAGCGTCTTCTGAAATCGTATCTATTGTTGGACCTTCTGGTGCTGGTAAAACCACCCTACTCCATATTTTGGGCACCCTAGAGCGTCCAGATGATAACCCAGATACAGAACTTATTATTGGCGGTAAAAACGTAAACACGCTTTCAGATAGCGCATTGTCTACCTTTCGTAATGAATCGTTGGGGTTTGTTTTTCAATTTCACCAATTACTACCAGAATTTACTGCAATAGAAAACATTTGCTTGCCAGCATACATTAAGGGTACTTCAAAAAAAGATGCTGAAAAACGCGCTATAGAACTTCTAGATTTTTTTGAACTAACAAGCAGAGCACAGCACAAACCCTCAGAACTCTCTGGGGGCGAACAACAACGCATTGCTGTAGCCCGTGCGCTTATCAACAAACCAAGTTTACTCCTTGCCGATGAGCCAAGCGGAAACTTAGATTCTGCATCTGCTGAAAAGCTACACGATTTATTCTTTAGACTTCGGGATACCTTTTCTATTAGCATGATTTTAGTAACGCATAACAAATCTCTTGCAGCCAGAGCAGACCGCATGCTAACCCTTGTGGATGGACAATGGAATTAAATCAAGAAGAACTTAAATCCTTTTTAGACGAAAAGGCAGCACAATACAATAACCCATCGTTTATTTCAACAGATCCCATAGCGGTGCCACATGCTTTTTCATTAAAACAAGATATTGAAATCGCAGGTTTTTTTGCAGCCACCATTGCATGGGGAAATCGTAAAAGCATACTCACCAATGCATCTGCGCTCATGCAACGCATGGACAACTCCCCGCATGATTTTATCCTAAATCACACCAAACCAGATTTGGATGTATTTAATGGATTTGTACACCGAACTTTTCAGGAGGCTGATGTGAAATACTTTGCCCAGCGATTGCAACAGCTTTACACGGAAGTTGGAAGTCTTGAAAACCTGTTTATACCCAAAAGCAACGCATCCAACATGCACGAGGCAATAACGGATTTTCACAATCTCTTTTTTGCTGTTCCACACCCAAAACGAACCGTAAAGCACGTCGCAAATCCTGCTAAAAAATCAGCTGCAAAACGCATGCATATGTTTTTACGATGGATGGTACGCAACGACAATGCAGGGGTGGATTTGGGAATTTGGAATAACATTTCACCTCGAATCTTATCGTGTCCGCTAGATGTTCATACAGGAAATGTGGCACGTGCATTAGGGTTGCTAAACCGCAAACAAAACGACTTAGCAGCCGTTAAAGAATTAGATGCAACACTGAGAACATTAGACCCAAATGACCCTGTGAAATACGATTTTGCTTTATTTGGTTTGGGAGTTTTTGAAGGATTTTAATTCGTGTTCAGGGATTTTCTATCTTTGCATAACAATTGACTTAGCGGTTTAGCGAATGAAGATCTTACTTAAAGCTGCAAAAATCTTAGATGCTACCAGCCCGCATCACAACACCCAACAAGATATTTATATTGAAAACGGGGTCATAAAAGCAATTGGCAAAAACCTTTCCTATCCCAAAGCAACTGAAATTTCCACAGATGATTTACATGTATCTCAAGGGTGGTTTGACAGCAGTGTGTCGTTTGGTGAACCTGGTTTTGAAGAACGTGAAACCATAGCACATGGGCTTGATGTTGCTGCAAAAAGTGGGTTTACGCACATTGCTTACAACACCAATACGCAACCAAAACCTGATAGCCGGGCAGATATTGCTTTTTTGCTAGAACAAGCAAGTGAAAGTGCTGTGTATCTACATCCAAAAGCTTGTATCACATCTGCTCAAAGTGAGGACAAACTGGCGCCACTTCGTGAACTTCATGAGGCTGGTACAGTTAGTTTTAGCAATCACAAAAACCCGCTCAAAAATGCCAACACGCTTAAATTGGCACTTCAGTATGCTACTGATTTTAATGGAATTGTCGAGTCATTCCCGTACAATAACGATATAGCTAACGGTGGCGTTATGCACGAAGGTGCTGTAAGTACTGCGCTTGGGCTAAATGGCATTCCAAGCATAGCAGAAAGCATGCAGCTAGAGCGCGACCTTGCAGTATTGGAATACGCAGAAGGAAAATTACATATTCCTACACTTTCAACTGCTGCATCAATTGCCCTAATCAAGGCTGCTAAAAAAGCAACCCAAGATATAAGCTGCAGCGTAGCAATTCATAACTTATTTTTTACCGATGAAGCCTTGCAAGGCTTTAATGCTAATGCAAAATTATTGCCTCCCCTACGGGAAGAATCAGATCAAAAAGCATTAAAAAAAGCACTTTTAGACGGAGTGATAGACATGGTAACCAGCGACCATCAACCGCTTAACAGCGAACTCAAAAATGTAGAGCTCGATAGGGCACATTTTGGGTCAATAGGATTAGAGCATAGCTTTGGCTGCTTATTATCGCTGTTTTCCATTGAGCAAACCATTGAGATTCTAACACGAGGAAAAGGGCGTTTTGGTATTGCTGAACACACCATTGAAGTTGGTGCAACAGCAGACTTATCGTTGTTTGCCCCATCTGGTGCAAAAGAAGTTACTAAATCATCGCTATTATCTGCATCCAAAAACAGCATTTTTATTGGGCAAAGCCTTCCTGGAAAGGTATATGGAATTGTAGCGAAAGGAAAGTCACACTTTTTTAATACCTAACATGTCATTTGTCTTCTTAGAGCGCAAGGCAGCAATCCCCAATGCTCCCCTACTTGTCTTACTTCATGGATACGGTAGTAATGAGGCGGATTTGTTTTCGTTCGCAGCTTATATCCCCGATAACTTCCACGTTGTTTCGCTGCAAGCACCGCTTAAAATGACTGAAGAAAGCTATGCGTGGTTTCCCATTCATTTTACAGATAGCATGGAACGCTGGACGTTGCCCGAAGAAGTTGCAAAAGCCACTAATTATGTAAAAGAGTTCTTGGTGTTTTATGCTAACAATCACTCTTTTGATGCAAAAAGCATTTATTTGATGGGGTTTAGTCAAGGTGCAATGTTAAGTTACGCTGTGGGGCTTTCCACAAATAACGTAAAAGGCATTGCTGCGCTAAGCGGTTACATTGACCCTCGTGTGGTGGAAGTAACTAATAAATCCATTTCGTCAATTTATGTGTCGCACGGCACAGCCGATATGGTAGTGCCCTTTGCATGGGCAGAACAATCTGTAGGAGTGTTAAAAAAATACGGTTTTGCGCCAGAATTTTACTCCTATTCGCAAGGACACGGCATAAATCAAGATAATTTAACCACTATTGTTCAGTGGCTACAGGCGCAACTTTGAGCTGATGTAGCACTTCAATAGAATCCTTTAGCTGCGCTATTTTCTCTGACTGCTTGTCTATTTTAGATTGGGCGTATTTAAGTCGATTGCCATAGTCTGAAATCAAATATAAATTGATTAGAATAGAAAAAATTAGCACGTAAAAAAGTATTTTTTGCTTCATGTTAAATGGTAATAATGAGATTGTCATACGCCAAATAAATTCCCTCTGGAAGGGCAGATTCTACTTCGTTATGAAAACCAAGTTTGTGGCTAATATGAGTAAAAAAAGTTTGCTTAGCACCTACACGCTGCGCAAATGCAATAGCAGCATCAAGATGCAAATGTGACGGATGCGGCTCGATACGTAATGCATTAACTACCAACACATCCAAATTACCAAGCTTAGCTTCGTCCTTGGGTTCAATAGAAAACATATCTGTTAAATAGGCAAAAGTCCCAAAACGATACCCCACAACCTCCAAACCATAATGTGAAACCTTTATGGGAATAATCGTCTTTGTGGCACACAAAAAAGGCTCGTCTGAAGCAACAACAGTAGGTTTTACAGATGGTGCCCCTGGGTATTTGTTTTTATCGCTAAAAATATAGCCAAAACGCATGGCAAGGTTTTCCATAACTCGAGCTAAACCATAAACAGGAAGCGCGCCCTGCTTAAAAACATAAGGTCTGATGTCGTCTAAGCCAGCGGTATGGTCTGCATGTTCGTGCGTAAAAAGCAATGCATCAATTTTAGGGCAGCCACTTGAAAGCATTTGCTGTCTAAAATCTGGACCGCAATCAATTACAAAATCTACATCATCCCATTGCACCCAAACTGAGGAGCGTAAACGTTTGTCTTTTGGATTGTCGCTAAGGCATACGGGATGATCGCTGCCGATAATTGGAATTCCCTGTGAAGTTCCTGTGCCCAGAAAGTAAATTTTGATGCCCACACAACAAAATTACACGAATGATGCATAACCTTGAGAATAAGTTTTATAATTTTGAGGAAAACTTCTCATATGCCCATAGAATTAGCTGGTGATCATCCTTTCGAAAACACCCCTTCTTTAGAAGCAAAAGCCTTGCGAATTAACCTTAACAGCAACATTTATGGCACCTTTGCAGAAATTGGCGCAGGACAAGAAGTGGCGCGTCATTTTTTCCGTTGCGGTGGTGCTTCTGGAACCATTGCCAAAACCATGAGTGCCTACGATAAAGATTTTAGTGACGCTATTTATGGTCGTGAAGCTGATGGTAGGTATGTGACAGAATCTAGACTCAACAAAATGTTGGAATGGGAAATGAGTTTGCTTGAAAAGCGCATCGACCGAGAAAAGAATAAAGACAAGTTGTTTTTTACCTTCGCCAACACTGTAACAACAGATCGGAAGAGCGTCG
>JAFMFL010000064.1 GCA_017856205.1 Flavobacteriaceae bacterium | reverse complement strand
ACTAAACCTTGAGGAAGATAATGTTGGGGTGGTACTTTTGGGACCGTCTAAAGGAATTAAGGAAGGAGATACCGTAAAGCGTACGCAGCGCATTGCCTCTATCAATGTAGGCGAAGGCGTGGTAGGTCGTGTGGTAAACACACTAGGACAACCCATAGACGGTAAAGGTCCTATTGAGGGCGAAACCGTAGAAATGCCACTAGAGCGCAAAGCACCTGGAGTAATTTATCGTCAACCAGTAAACGAACCCCTGCAAACAGGTATTAAATCTATTGATGCAATGATTCCTGTAGGTCGTGGACAACGAGAGTTGGTTATTGGCGACCGCCAAACAGGAAAAACAACCGTGTGTATTGACACCATCCTAAACCAAAAAGAATTTTACGATGCAGGCGAGCCTGTATATTGTATTTATGTTGCCGTTGGACAAAAAGCCTCTACGGTAGCAGCCATTGCCAATACCCTTCAAGAAAAAGGCGCTATGGCATACACTACCGTTGTAGCCGCAAACGCTTCTGACCCTGCGCCAATGCAAGTGTATGCACCGTTTGCAGGAGCAGCTATTGGAGAGTATTTCCGCGATACGGGTCGTCCAGCATTGATTATTTATGATGATTTATCAAAGCAAGCCGTTGCGTATCGAGAGGTGTCGTTATTGCTTCGTCGTCCACCGGGACGTGAAGCCTATCCTGGAGACGTATTCTACTTGCACTCGCGCCTATTAGAACGTGCTGCAAAAGTGATTGCTGATGACAGCATTGCCAAACAAATGAACGATTTGCCCGAAGGGCTTAAATCAAAAGTAAAAGGAGGAGGGTCATTAACGGCATTGCCTATTATTGAAACCCAAGCAGGTGACGTATCTGCCTATATTCCTACTAACGTAATTTCGATTACAGACGGACAAATTTTCTTAGAGTCAGACCTGTTTAACTCGGGTGTTCGCCCTGCGATTAACGTAGGTATTTCGGTATCTCGTGTAGGAGGCTCGGCGCAGATTAAGTCCATGAAAAAAGTAGCGGGTACGCTTAAGCTTGACCAAGCGCAATTCCGCGAATTGGAAGCGTTTGCCAAGTTTGGTTCCGACCTTGATGCAGCAACACTTAATGTAATCGAAAAAGGAAAGCGTAACGTAGAAATTCTAAAGCAAGCACAAAACGATCCGTTTGCTGTTGAGGACCAAGTAGCGATCATTTTTGCTGGGTCTAAAAATTTATTGCGACAAGTACCTGTGAATAAAGTAAAGGAATTTGAGCAAAGCTATTTGGAGTTGCTAAACGCAAAGCATCGTGATGTGCTAGATATGCTTAAAGCTGGAAAACTTACTGATGAGGTAACGGATACGCTAACAAAAGTTGCAACAGATTTAGCTGCTCAATACGCATAAGCCATGGCAAACCTTAAGGAAATACGCAATCGGATTAGCTCTGTATCCTCAACGATGCAGATTACCAGTGCCATGAAAATGGTATCGGCTGCCAAGCTAAAAAAAGCGCAAGATGCCATTACGGCAATGCGCCCATACGCTGCCAAACTAACCGAATTGCTACAAAACCTTAGTGGTGCTGCCCAAGATACCAATCCATATACAAAAACTCGGAACGTAAAGCGTGTGCTTTATGTTGCCATTACCTCTAATCGTGGGCTATGTGGCGGGTTTAACTCAAACATCATCAAAGAAGTAAAAGCTCGTGCTAACGGTAATCAGACAGAAATTGCTGCGTTTACTATTGGTAAAAAAGGGAATGATATACTAAGTAAGGAATTTGATGTAGTTGGACACAATACAGAAGTATTTGATGACCTAAGTTTTGCCAACGCTGCTGAGCTTGCACAGCAACTTATGGACGGATTTGTTGCTGAAGAATACGATGAAGTGCATTTGGTATATAACCGCTTTAAAAATGCAGCTACGCAATTGGTAACGGTAGAGCCATTTTTGCCGTTAATAGCTGATGCTTCGGAAACACAAACTGAAGCGGATTATATCTACGAGCCCGGGCAAGAGGAAATTTTTAATACACTTTTACCAAAGGCATTAAAAATGCAGTTGTTTAAGGCACTTCGCGATTCGTTTGCCAGTGAGCACGGCGCACGTATGACTGCCATGCACAAGGCGACAGACAATGCTACTGATTTGCGCAATCAGTTAAAGCTGACCTATAACAAAGCGCGTCAAGCCGCCATTACCAACGAGATTTTAGAAATCGTTGGGGGTGCCGAAGCACTAAACGGCTAACCATACTACAGGCGTTTTTGCCTTACCCATAGCCAGCAACTAACACTTTGGCGTTGTTTTTGATTAAGGGATTTATAAATCTTTACTTTATGAAAACCCTTCTTATAGCCCTCTCTGCACTTCCTTTATTGGTGTGGGCACAACCACAAGCCGAAAATCATATTCCCTACATTGAAACCAATGCAAAAGCGGACTCTCTCGTTGTCCCTGATGAAATTTACCTTAGCATTCAGCTACGAGAGCAAGACGAGCGCACCAAAGTCAGCGTTGAGCAGCTTGAAAAACGTATGTTTGAAGCCTTACGGCAGCTGGATATTGATATTGAAAAGCAGCTAAAGCTTGCTGATTTATCCAGCAATATCAAAACCTATTTTTTGCGCCGAAAAGACATCAAAAAAAGCAAACGCTTTGAGCTGAAACTACACGATGCCACCACGGCAGGGCGGGTGTTGGCTGCCCTTGAAGAAAAAGGCATTTCTAATGTCCATCTTTCCAAAACCGATTACAGCAAGCTGGATGAGCTCAAATTGCATTTACTTAGCAAAGCCGTTGCCAAAGCCAAAAAACGTGCTCACGCGATGGCAAAGCCGCTGGGACAGCAAGTTGCTGAGGCTATTTTTATTTCCGATTCACATTCAGGTTTTGTGGGTTATAGGCGTAATACTTTGGACGAAGTGGTCATGTTCTCTATGGCAGAGGCTGATGCAGCACCTGTCCCCGACATACAGTTTAAACCGCAAAAAATTCAAGTTAGTGTGCAAATACGCTTTAGGTTAAGCAAATAAATAAGCGTTTTTACACTTTACAGCCCCTTTATGTCTCAGTTAATTATATAATTGTGGCGTGATAGGGGCTTTTCTTATTTTTGTAGTTATGAACATACGCATTGTAAACCAATCCCCATACACATTACCGCACTACGAAACCTTAACTTCGGCAGGTATGGACCTCCGCGCACATACCAATGAGCCCATTACATTACAACCATTAGAGCGTGGGCTTATAAAAACCGGGCTTTTTATCGAACTCCCCGTTGGAGTAGAAGCACAAGTGCGTCCACGTAGCGGATTGGCACTTAAAAAAGGCATTACGGTACTTAACGCCCCCGGCACTATTGATGCAGACTATAGAGGCGAAATTGGCGTTATCCTTATAAATTTATCCAACGAGCCGTTTACCATCAATGCTGGAGACAGAATTGCGCAATTGGTCATTGCTAAGCACGAACGCGCCGAGTGGAAAGAAGTTGAATCATTAACCGAAACCGAACGCGGAGCGGGCGGCTTTGGCAGTACAGGTACCGCATAATATGAAAATCATTGTTCCCATGGCGGGTCGTGGATCACGCCTTCGCCCACATACGTTAACCGTTCCAAAGCCTTTGGTGCCTGTGGCGGGTATGCCCATTGTGCACCGACTGGTTCGAGATATTGCCAAAGTACTCCCCGAACCCGTAACTGAAATTGCCTATGTGCTTGGAGACCCTGCCTTTTTTGGCGATGACGTAGTGGCTACGCTGACCGATCTTTCCAACAGTTTGGGTGCAAAAACAAGTATTTACCGCCAAGACGTGCCTTTGGGGACAGGACATGCAATCATGTGTGCCGAACCTTCGCTTTCAGGACCGGCGGTAGTGGCGTATGCCGATACGCTTATTCGTGCAGATTTAACCTTAGACCCCGAAGCTGATAGCGTAATTTGGGTCAAAAAAGTAGCCCACCCCGAGCAGTTTGGTGTGGTGCAATTAGATAAAACGGGTGCAATTAGTGCATTAGTGGAAAAGCCAAAAGATTTTGTTTCTGATTTGGCTGTCATTGGTGTTTATTATTTCAAAGAGATAGAAGTGCTGAAAGCTGCCTTGCAAAGCGTGTTGGACGAAAACCTTACTCGTGGTGGCGAGTATCAAATCAATGATGGTATTTTGCGGATGATGCAAAGCGGAAAGCGTTTTGTTCCCAGCGAAGTACCTGCTTGGATGGATTGCGGTAACCCAAAAGTTATCATAGAAACCAATGCCATAATGCTGGATTTTCTTGCTGCTGAAGAGGAAAAACTTGTTGGCAATGTTACGCTTAACAACAGTACCATTATTCCGCCCTGCTACATTGCAGATGGCGTAACGCTAACCAATAGTACAGTAGGTCCACATGTTTCTGTTGGTGCTGGCACTACAATTGCAGATAGCACTATTGAAAACAGTATTATTCAATCTAACAGTGCCATTGAAAACGCAACACTCAAAGGGGCAATGATTGGCAATCATGTGCGCTACAATGGGGCGTTTACGCATGTGAGTATTGGCGATTATTCCGTATTAGAATAGCAAATGAAAAAAAGCGCAGCACTTCTTCTTGGATTGGTTTTTGTGGTAGGTTGTAAATCGCTTACTTCTGTAACTCCCTCCGCTGACGTAGATACCGAATTAAGACCACGTGTGTTGCAACAAAAAATTACTGCAAACGCACTTGCGTTTGAAACGCTGCAATGGCGTGGGCAAGCCGTACTTGACCAGCGTGGTAAACGCCAAAAAATAAGCATTACAACACGCTTAAAGCAATACGAAGGAATTTGGATTAATGGGAGTGTTATCGTGCCATTAGCGCGCGTTTTTATCACGCCTAATCAATTGCAAGCCTATGAAAAAATCAATCGGCAGTACGCACAAATGGATTACCGTACACTCAAAAAACTATTGGGTGTGCCTATTGATTATTCCATACTTGAAAACCTGCTTACCGCAAAACCTGTAGATGAGCGTGCCTTTAAGCGTGCGAAACTATCGTTTGCCAAAAATGCTTATGTATTTAGCTTACGCAAACGAGGCGTGGAATTGCAATTTGTCTTTGATGCCGAATTCCGTCTTACGGAACAACGCCTAGGTGAAGGTGACAGTTCCATTAGTGTGCTGTATAAATCCTACAATAAAATTGATGGGCAATGGGTGCCAGAAGAATTGATTGCGACCCTTTTTGGCGAAAAAGGCACCACAACACTCACATTAAGCGCCCGGCAAACGCAGCTTAATAGCCAAGTCAATATGCCGTTTGCCATTCCAGAAGGCTATAAACCCATATTTGTGCAATGAAAACATGGCTTTGGATGTTAATGCTAGTTCCAGTATTGGGTTTTGCTCAAGACAAAAAAGCTACGCTTGAAGCTCAAAAAAAACGCTTGCAACAAGAAATTGTACAAATAAATACATTACTAAAATCGAGTGTAAAAAAGCGCGCCAATGTACTTACCGAAGTGGAGACGGTACAGCTAAAAATGGACAGGCAAGATGCGCTAATTCGACTTACGAACCGCCAAATCAATCGGCTAAATCAAGAGATTAGCCTCAACCTCCGTAACATAGAGCAACTACGAACCGAATTGGCAACGCTCAAAAAAGACTATGCCGAAATGGTAGTGGCAGCGCGAAAAAATCAATCCACCCAAAACCGCCTTATGTTTTTGCTTTCATCTGAGAGTTTTTGGCAAGCTTATAAGCGCATGGCGTATATGAAACAATACGCCGCATACCGCAAACAACAGGGAGAACAAATTGCCGAAAAAACCAAAACCTTGCAGCAGTACACCAACAATTTGGTTGCGCAACGCAAAGACAAGGAGCGGTTAATCCGTGAAAATAGAGATGCGCAAAAAGCACTGGATACGGTGCGTGCGCGTCAAAATAATCTTGTACAACAGCTTAAGCGAAAAGAAAAAAGCTACGCAGCGCAAATCAGAAAAAAACAACAGCAACAAGCAGCAATAGACAGAGAAATAAATCGCTTGATTCGTGAAGCCATTGCCGCCTCAAACAAAAAAGCAGGAACCAAAACAACAAGCTTTGTACTCACACCAGAAGCTAAAGCCTTGGCGGAAAGTTTTGCTGCAAATAAAGGGCGTTTGCCGTGGCCTGTTGAAAAGGGTATCGTTACCCAAAAATTTGGCACACAACGTCATCCTGTAGTGCGTACCACCACCATAAAAAGTAACGGAGTAACCCTTTCAGTTCCCCCTGATACCGAAGCGCGAAGTGTGTTTGATGGAAAGGTGTTAAATATTGTTCAGTTTAAGGGTAGTAACCCCATTGTACTTGTGCAACACGGGAATTACATTACGAGTTATAAAAACCTAAGTAAGGTATATGTGAAAAAAGGGGATAAGGTTGCTGCCAAGCAAGCCATTGGTAAAGTTTTTACCAACAGAGATACTGGTAAAACAGCATTGCAATTTAGCTTGTTCCAAAACACCACCCCGCAAAATCCTGCGCTGTGGTTGTATCAGATGAATTAACCCTTTTTCATACGTGTGGGCAGGTATTTCAAAATAATTTCACTTTTGCTTGTTTTTTTAGTATAAAAATTTATACTTTTAGAATGTGAAAGTAAGGGAAATCATAAAACGTATCACAAAGGATGGCTGGTATAAAGTAGGGCAAAAAGGAAGCCATGCACAGTTTAAGCATCCTGTAAAAAAAGGGCGTGTTACGGTTCCCATGAAAAAGGGCGATATTGCCATTGGAACGTTAAAGTCAATTTTTAAACAAGCACAAATAGATGGAAAAAATTAAAGTTATAGTAGAAAAAACAGCCACAGGATTTAGTGCCTACGCACCGGACTATCCGGGCGTAGCTACTGTGGGTACCAACTGGGAAAACGTACAAGCTCAGTTTAAGGAAGCCTTTGCGTTTCATTTGGAAGGAATGCAGGAAGATGGCGAACCCGTGCCTAACCGGTATGCCTTAACCTTTTGTTTGGACCTACCGCAGTTTTTCCAACACTACAAGGTGTTTAACG
>JAFMFL010000063.1 GCA_017856205.1 Flavobacteriaceae bacterium | reverse complement strand
TGTCCCTGAAATTCGTGCGGTAGCACGTTCTGTAATTGGACGTTATACGCCCGAGCAATTATATTCAACTAAGCGTGATGCCATTCAGAACGAAATTTTTGAAGAAACCAAGCGCAAAGTAGAGGGGCAGCATGTGCAATTAAATTCGGTTTTAGTACGTGATGTAACACTTCCTGTTTCAATCAAAGAGGCGATTCAGCGTAAACTTACGCAGGAGCAAGAAGCATTGGAATATGAATTCCGCCTAGAAAAAGCACGTCAAGAGGCTGAAAAAGTACGTATTGATGCAGAAGGTAAAGCGGCAGCAAACCGTATTTTGGCAGCTTCGCTAACCTCTAATATTCTTAAAGACAAAGGCATTGAGGCTACTTTAAAACTTGCTGAATCGCCAAACTCAAAGATTGTGATTGTTGGAAGCGGAAAAGACGGTTTGCCACTAATTTTAGGAAATCAGTAAGATTTTAAAAAAAAGTTCGATATTTGCAAGCAAAATGAAAAACACACATACACACCACCACGTTAAGTTATCGTTTCAAACGAGCTAGGTGAGGTGTATTTATAACCGACTAACCCGTTTGAAGCAACTCAAACGGGTTTTTTTGTATCAATTATGAAAAAAGAAAACATACGTATTGCCATTCAAAAGTCAGGAAGACTTAACGAAGATTCCTTGAAATTACTTAAGGATTGTGGTATTTCCATCAATAATGGAAAAGACCAACTCAAAACTACAGCGTCGAATTTTCCTATCGACATTTACTATTTGCGCAATGGAGACATACCACAATATCTTCGTGACGGGGTAGTAGATTTGGCCATTGTAGGGGAGAACCTATTGATTGAAAAAGGCGAAGGCATTACAACTCTAGAAAACTTAGGCTTTTCAAAATGTCGTGTATCGATAGCTGTTCCTAAGGAGACAACATATAATGGTGTTAAAGATTTAGAAGGCAAGCGTATTGCTACCTCGTATCCAAAAACCGTTCAAAAACACCTTTCAGATTGGGGTATTAAGGCCGATTTACACATCATTAATGGATCGGTGGAGATTGCACCCAATATTGGACTTTCAGATGCCATTTGCGATATCGTGTCTAGTGGTTCTACGCTTTTTAAAAACAACCTTAAAGAAGTTGAGGTGTTGTTTACATCTGAGGCCGTTTTGGTAGGTGGCAATAATTTGTCTGATGAAAAAAAGAATATTCTTAATACCCTTTTATTTCGTATTCGGGCGGTATTGGCAGGTAAAAATTCCCGTTATGTAGTTATGAATGTTCCTAACGATGCTATTTCACACATTTCAAATATTCTTCCTGTGTTAAAGAGCCCAACGGTTATGCCGTTAGTAGAAGAGGGGTGGAGTTCGTTGCACTCGGTGGTGAACAAAAACACCTTTTGGGAAATGGTAGATGAGTTAAAAGCGGCAGGTGCTCGTGATATTTTAGTATGTCCAATAGAACGAATGATACAATAATGCGTGTTATAACCAATCCAGATCGAAAAACGTGGGAAGCGTTAACCAAACGCCCAACGGCTGACTTTTCTGCGGTTGAACCTATCGTAGATGAGGTTTTTAATGCCGTTAAAACCAAAGGCGATGTGGCTGTTCGCGAGTTTACTAAAACCTATGATAAGGTTGTGATTGATGATATTATCATTTCACCAGAAGCCTTGTCAACTGCAAAAAGTGAATTATCGTCAGCATTGGTTAATGCCATTGACGTTGCCTACAATAACATTTACGCTTTTCACAAAGCCCAAGAAACTAGCCCAGTGCAAGTAAGTACCATGCAAGGGGTAGATTGTTGGCAAGCCAAAAAACCTATTGAAAAAGTGGGAATTTATATCCCTGGTGGTACGGCACCTTTATTTTCTACGGTGCTCATGTTAGCGATTCCCGCCCAAATTGCAGGCTGCAAACAAATCGTGCTTTGTACCCCGCCAAATAGCTCAGGTATTCCTGCTGCTATTCGCTATGCAGCTTATAAATGTGGGGTCACAATAGTTGCGCAAATTGGTGGAATTCAAGCGATTGCCGCCATGACATTTGGAACGGAATCTATTCCGAAAGTGTACAAAATTTTTGGTCCTGGAAATCAATTTGTAACCGTAGCCAAACAAAAAGCTACGCAATACCAAACGGCTATTGATATGCCTGCTGGGCCATCGGAATTATTAGTTGTTGCAGATGCCACAGCAAACCCAAAATATGTGGCTGCCGATTTACTTTCACAAGCCGAACACGGCGTGGATAGCCAAGTTATTTTAGTTGCTACTGCTAAAGATATAATTGAAAGAGTACAAAGCGAATTGGAAAAGCAATTGACACTTTTACCTCGAAAAGACATTGCCAAAAAGGCATTGGATAATTCATTGAGTGTTTATTTTGATGACGAATCAACAGCTTTAGATTTTATCAATACCTATGGCCCTGAACACTATATCGTTTGCGCTCAAAATGAAGGAATTTTTGTGGATGGAATTCAAAACGCTGGTTCGGTGTTTATTGGAAATTATACACCTGAAAGTGCAGGCGATTATGCATCGGGAACCAATCACACGTTGCCTACCAATGGCTATACCAAACAGTATAGTGGTGTAAACCTAGATGCCTTTACCAAAGCCATTACCTATCAGCGTATTAGCGCCGAAGGGATTCAAAATTTGGGACCAAGCATTGAAGCCATGGCAGAGGCAGAAGGGCTATTTGCACACAAAAATGCGGTTACCCTTCGTATAAAAGATTTAAACAATGGCTAAGTCATTTGATTTATCGCAATGGGCACGACCCGAAATGTTGGCACTAAAGCCTTACACTTCGGCACGGGATACGTTTATAGCTACCGAAGGGGAGTGGACGTTTTTGGATGCCAACGAAAATCCTAATGCCACAGCAGTAAACCGTTATCCAGATCCATATCAAACGGAACTAAAGAATGTTATTGCCAAGCTTCGAGGTTGTGATGAAAATCAACTCTTGATTGGCAATGGTAGTGATGAAGTGTTGGATTTAATTTTTAGAGCGTTTTGCGCACCCAATAAAGATGAGGTTGTCATCATGCCTCCAACCTATGGTATGTACAAGGTGTTGGCAAATATCAATAGCGTAGGGCTGATTGAAGTGCCTCTTGATGCTGATTTTCAATTACAACCAGAAAAAATTTTGGCTTCTGTTTCACTAAACACCAAAGCTTTATTCTTCTGCAGTCCCAACAATCCTAGTGGCAATGCATTTAAAGATGCAGATATTCAAATGCTAGTAGATAAGTTTAATGGGATTATTGTAATAGACGAGGCATATATCGACTTTACCGATTTTCCAAGTTGGTCGAAAAAGCTAGCAGACTATCCAAATCTAATCGTAACACAAACGCTTTCTAAAGCTTATGGTTTGGCAGGATTGCGTTTGGGAATTGCTATTGCTAATCCTGACATTATTGCGCTGCTAAAGCGCATTAAACCGCCGTATAACATCAACACGCTAAGTCAGCAGCGCGCCATGGAAGCTTTAGCAGACACAAAAAAAGTCAATGCACAGATTGCTGAAAGTATAACGGAGCGTAACCGATTGGAAAAGGAATTGATTGCATTTTTATGGGTTGAAAAAATATATCCCTCAGATGCTAATTTTTTACTTGTTAAAGTAGATAATGCCTCAAAACGATACGCCGAATTATTAGCTAAAAATATTGTTACGCGCGACCGTTCTTCGCAAGAAAATTGTGAAAACTGTATCCGAATTAGCGTGGGAACACCACAAGAAAATGATAAACTCATTGCAGCATGTAAATCATTATCCGTATGAAAAAAGTATTGTTTATAGATAGAGATGGGACATTGGCGTTAGAGCCAACAGATTATCAGTTGGATGCGCTGGATAAACTCGGATTCTACCCGGGCGTGTTTCAGTATTTGGGACGCATTGCTAAAGAAATGGACTATGAGTTGGTGATGGTTACCAATCAAGACGGGTTGGGCACTGCCAGTTTTCCAGAAGACATCTTTTGGCCTACGCATGATTTTATGCTTACGGCATTAAAAAATGAGGGCATTGTCTTTGATGAAATTTTTATTGACAAGAGTTTGCCCGAAGACAATGCGCCCACACGCAAACCCAAAACAGCCATGCTAACAGCTTATTTGAACAATGCCGATTATGATTTGGCAAATTCCTATGTGATTGGGGATAGATTGAGCGATATGCAATTGGCGCAAAACCTTGGTGCTAAGGGTATTTTGTTGCAGTACGATGATCGAATGGGTCAAGAAATTTCAGACGAACTAAAATCCGTAATTGCCTTGCAAACCCAAACTTGGGAAGCGATTTACACCTTGCTAAAAGCAGGATCACGACGTGCTGTACATACCCGAACAACCAAAGAAACGGACATCAGCATCGAGCTGAATTTGGACGGTACTGGACAAAGCAACATAGACACCGGCATTGCCTTTTTTGACCATATGATAGACCAATTGGCACGCCACGGCGGTATTGACATTGCGTTAACCACCAAAGGCGATTTGGAGGTGGATGAGCACCACACTATTGAAGATACGGCTATTGCCTTAGGCGAAGCGTTTGCTATGGCGTTGGGAACAAAATTAGGCATGGAACGCTATGGTTTTTGTTTGCCCATGGACGACTGCTTGGCGCAAGTTGCCATTGATTTTGGAGGTCGTGCATGGTTGATGTGGGATGCAAAATTTAAGCGTGAACTGATTGGAAAAATGCCTACCGAAATGTTTTTCCACTTCTTTAAATCCTTTGCTGACGGGGCAAAAGCAAACCTAAACATCAAAGCGGAAGGGCACAACGAGCACCATAAAATTGAAGCTATTTTTAAGGCTTTTGCTAAAGCCATAAAAGCTGCCATAAAGCGTGATGCCGAAAAACTAGTCTTGCCTTCAACCAAGGGTCAGTTATGAAAGTCGTGATTATTGATTACGGCGCTGGGAACATCCAGAGCATTCGTTTTGCCTTAGAGCGTTTGGGTGCAATTGCGGTGTTAAGCCATGATGCGGAGGAAATTCAACAGGCAACGCACGTCATTTTTCCAGGGGTGGGCGAGGCGAGTTCTGCCATGGAAAAACTTTGCGCTACAGATTTAGATAAAGTAATTCCCACCCTCACACAACCCGTTTTGGGGATTTGTTTGGGTATGCAACTGATGTGTCGTTCTTCGGAAGAAGGCAATACCAAAGGCTTGGGTGTATTTGATACGGAAGTGCTGCGCTTTACAACCGATTTAAACGTACCACATATGGGTTGGAATACGGTTGATGGTTCAGGAAACTTGTTTTTGAATATCCCACAAAACAGCCATTTTTATTTGGTGCACAGCTACTATGCAAATGTGTGTAACGATACCGTTGCGAGTTGTACGTACGATATACCCTTTAGTGCAGCCTTAGCGCGCGATAATTTTTTCGGAACGCAATTTCACCCTGAAAAAAGTGGTGGCGTGGGTGCCACATTATTACAAAACTTTTTAAACTTATGATTCTTATTCCTGCCATAGACATCATCAACGGGCAATGTGTTCGTCTTACCAAAGGGAATTACGATACCAAAAAGGTGTACAACGAATCGCCTGTAGAAGTAGCCAAAGCCTTTGAAGGGGCTGGACTAACGCATGTGCACGTAGTCGATTTGGACGGTGCGCGTGCCAAACACATTGTGAATGCCAAAGTATTGGAGGAAATAGCTTCCAAAACATCTTTACAGGTCGATTTTGGAGGGGGAATTAAATCCGAAGGTGATTTGCAAACAGCTTTTGATTGTGGGGCATCACAGGTAACGCTGGGTAGTATTGCGGTGAGTGCACCTGAGTTGGTGTTGGAATGGCTTGAAAAATTTGGATCAGAACGCCTTATTTTAGGTGCTGATGCCAAAAAAAGACGCATTGCCACGCATGGTTGGGAACAAGATTCGGGCTTAGATGTTATCGACTTTGTCAAAGACTATACCCAAAAAGGTTTTGAATACGTGCTTTGCACCGATGTTGCCAAAGACGGTATGTTGCAAGGACCATCGTTGGAGTTGTATTATGAATTGCTTGAGGAATTACCTGAGATAGCCTTGATTGCTTCGGGTGGGGTAACCACTATGGACGATATTTATCAATGTGCCGAATTGGGCTGCGCTGCAGCCGTAATCGGTAAAGCCATATACGAAGGAAAAATATCCTTAAAAGAACTAGAAACGTATCAGTTAGAACAAAACTAATATGCTGACCAAACGCATCATACCCTGTTTAGATATCAAAGACGGACGCACCGTGAAGGGGGTCAACTTTGTGTCGTTGCGTGATGCCGGAGATCCGGTGGAACTGGCACAACGCTATGCCGAGGAAGGCGCAGATGAATTGGTGTTTTTGGATATTTCTGCCTCAGAAGAAAAGCGCAAAACCTTAGCCCAATTATTGCGTCGTGTGGCGCATGCCATTGATATTCCCTTTACGGTTGGTGGTGGTATTAGCTCGGTGGAAGATGTTGCTATTTTATTAGATAATGGCGCCGATAAAGTTTCTATTAACTCTTCGGCGGTACGCCGACCAGCACTCATTAGTGAATTGGCACAAAAATTTGGCACGCAGTGCATTGTGGTTGCCATTGATGCCAAACAAATTGAAAACGAATGGGTGGTGCATTTGGTGGGCGGAAAAGTGCCCACGGAACGCAAACTCTTTGAATGGGCAGACGAGGCGGTTTCCAGAGGCGCAGGCGAACTGTTGTTTACCTCCATGGATCACGATGGTACAAAACAAGGTTTTGCCAATGATGCCTTACGTCAATTGGCTGAACGGGTCTCGGTGCCTATCGTTGCCTCGGGGGGTGCAGGAACGGTGCAACATTTTATAGATACCTTTGCTCTTGGAAACGCTGATGCTGCCTTGGCGGCTAGTGTGTTTCATTTTAAAGAAATAAGTATCCCTGAACTAAAAACGATATTACGCAACAACAAAATTCCGGTACGATGACCATAGATTACAGTAAACACCCTGATGGATTGGTTCCTGCCATTGTGCAAGACGCACAAACAAAAACGGTGCTGATGTTGGGCTATATGAACGCCGATGCCATTGCCAAAACGCAAGACACCAAACAGGTGACTTTTTTTAGTCGCAGCAAAAACCGCTTGTGGACCAAAGGGGAGGAA
>JAFMFL010000062.1 GCA_017856205.1 Flavobacteriaceae bacterium | reverse complement strand
AAAATATTTCTAAATCATCCCCAAAATAGTTCGATTTTACTCCCTTTGGCTCCACAAATTATTTCCGGGAATAATAATTTATTCTTGGAAATAACTTTTTAGTAAAATGGTTAAGTCCTGACCGAAATAGTTCGATTTCACTCCCCTATTCTCCACAAAAAAAGCACCCGAAGGTGCTTTTATAATTTACATTTAAGCTAGACAGCTATAGCCAGCGAACTTCGCCACTTCCAAGCTGATAAACACCGCCTTTAATGGCAATACTCCCTTCTGCTTCAAGTGCTGAAAGGATTGAACTCATATTGCGAATTTCAGCAATAGTGTGTTGTACATTTTCAGCAATTGCTGCATTTACAAAAACAGTATTTCCACTATCGTGTGGGCCTTCAACAGTTGCTTTTACGCTATCAACCGCTGGTTGAATATTAGCAAGTAACGCAGTAATATTTCCAAGCTCAACGCCGTCACAGGCTGCTTTTACAGCACCACATCCTTCGTGACCCAACACCACAATAAGCTTACTTCCGGCAACCTTACACGCATATTCCATGCTTGCAACAATATCGGTATTCGCAAAGTTCCCAGCAACACGAGCAACAAATACATCGCCCAGAGCCTGGTCAAAAACCTCTTCTACAACTACACGTGAATCTATGCACGAAAGCACAATAGCCTGTGGTGCCTGACCCGAAACACAGGCCGCACGCAAATCGCTATTGTTCGTTTGTGTAAGCGAATCGTTAGTGTAATTGTGGTTTCCTTTTTTTAGATTTTCAAGCACTAATTCTGGTGTGAGTTGTGCTTGGGCTTCTGCTGTTAAAATATCTTTTCTCATAATTCAATTATTTATTAAGTGATTTAATGTGTTTTAAAAAATCTGGCAGCTCCTCAAAAATATTTGCTGCTGGAACCAATCGTGGCACCAAACGAATACGCTCCATCATATAGCGCGGTTGCTTAGGTAAATGAATAAAGAACACTGTCTTATTTTCTTTAGCCAAATCTACCAACAAATCTTCAAGGGCATACAGTCCAGATTGATCGATATAATCCATACGATCAAAGCGGAATAGTACTGTGTCTGCTTCTTTCGGGATTTCCTTTGCTAGCCTGCTAAAACCGTCTGTAGATCCAAAAAACAATGGCCCATTGATGTGTTTAATCGCAATTTTATCGCTTTTAAGCTCAGCACAAGCCGTTTCGTCATCCCAAAGTTTTTCTTTACTTCCAGTCGATACTTTAGACTGACTTTCGGTGAGATCTCCAATCTTTTTCATAAACATCAACGATGCCATAACAAGACCTATTCCAACAGCATAAACCAAATTCCAAAAGGTTGAAAGCAGCATCACAGCAAGCATGACAACCACTTCTGAACTTATACCTAGTTTACCTATTTTGAGATCTCTAGGCAATGATGGAATAGCACGAAGACCTTTATAGTCCATTACACCAATCCCCACAGTAACAAGAATTCCAGCAAGTACAGCAGCAGGAATCGTTGAGGCAGCATTACTGAATAACAAAAGGATTAATAACAACACGAGTCCGGCAAACATGCCTGAAATACGTGTTTTACCACCAGAATTGATGTTTACCACCGTACGAATGGTTGCTCCTGCACCAGGAATACCGCCGAAAAAGGCGGAAATACTGTTTCCAATTCCTTGCCCAATAAGTTCTTTATTGGGTTTGTGACGGGTTTTGGTCATGTTATCTGCCACAACACTTGTCAGTAGGGAATCTATAGCTCCCAAAAGCGATAAGGTGAGTGCAGTGAAAACATAAGGAAGAAGTTGTCCAATACTTAACTCCGTGAATATCTCCCATTTTGGAACGGGAAATCCTTGCGGAATGGCTGTAATTGGACGATAGTTTGGCACAAAAAGAATAGCAACTCCAGTCATAACCACTAAAGCTACCAATGTACTTGGAACAGCCGTGGTAATGCGTTTAAAACCATATATGATAAAAATAGTTCCTAATGCAAGAAGAAACTCTATCCAGCTGATGTTTTTAAGTGCGCTTGGCATCACACGCAGTGCTCCTAAAACTCCCGAAGCTGATTTTGCTGCTAGAGTTTGCGATTCTTCTAAAATTTGTGATTCTGTAATGGCTTCTCCTCTAGAAACCGTTTCAGAAAAATCTTCCAATACGAGTAAGCCTTCATCTGCTTCCTCATCCAAAATATTACTTAAGATAATGGCCTCAGCTTCTGGCTTAAATGTTTCTACATAGGTTGTATCCTCCTTTACATAATAACCCAAAACAGGGAGGATTTGGGTTATCAAAATAATAAGACCGATTGCGGTCATAAACCCAGAAACTACTGGGTAAGGAATATACCTAATGTACTTACCGAGTCTTAAAAAACCTAGCCCCACTTGCATCAAACCTGCAAGAAAAAAAACTGCCAAAATGATTGGTAAGGCCTTTTCAACACTGCCGTCGTTAGCTGCAATTAGCGTACTGATAATTACCATACTTACCGCGGTCATGGGTGCTGTTGGCCCAGAAATCTGGGTATTGGTACCACCCAAAAGTGCGGCAAAAAAACTTAAAAATATAGCGCCGTATAAACCTGCGGTGGGACCCAATCCAGAGGAAACACCAAATGCTAAGGCCAAGGGAAGCGCTACGATACCGGCAGTTAATCCGCCAAAGATATCGCCCTTTATGTGAACGAATGCTTTTTTCATTTTATGTATTTAGGTAAAATGTGAAATTTAGAATTGAGGTTTCTAAAGTGCTTAAGCTACTTCAGGAGGTGGAGAATCCAACGAATATGTTACCTCAAAAAATACACCTTCTTTGTGAAAGGTGTTCAAAATTTCATCTGAAAAAAATACAAATATGGGAATATCGGTAATCAAAAACTTGCTCTCCTCTAAAAAATCAAATGCGTTTTTACCTTCTTTAGGCTTTGGCTCTTCACTTTCTTGCGACACTACATATGCATCGTGAGGAGAAAAGTCAAATGCAGAAATGGCAATGGTTGCAACTTGTGACAAAAGCACCACAACCAACAAAGACTTTATTGTTGCATGTGAAAAAAATAAAAAAGTCTGCTGCTGCATCACGTAGTTATGTCCTTTTTTTAGCAAACCAAAAATACACTTTTATTTGAATTACATCTTCTAAATCCATGTTAAAATGAAACGCATTTTTATGCTTTTATTAAAATAAAAAAATGTTAGCGAAATACATATTCTTGGCATTTTATTTGAGCAATATTTAGCGAAAACCCCAATATCTTTGATATATGACAATTCATGACAGATTACGTCAAATCTTATCTGAAAAAAATCTCTCCATTTCAAAATTCGAACGCATAATTGGAGCAGGTCAAAATTCAGTTTCCACTTGCCTTAGGCGTCAATCAAGCGTAGGACACGAAGTGCTTATAGGTGTTGCAAAAAATTTTCCGGATTACAGTTTAGATTGGCTTCTTACTGGAAAAGAGTCGAGTAACAAAGAGGCTATTGAGCGAATAAAAGGTCAAATCCGTGAAATAGAAAAAGAAATCAATAAGATTAACTCATAAATTTAGATGCATCAAACGCGTCTAGTTTTATTTTTGTCATTGTCCCATCTACCATATTTTTAATCGATAAAAAGCCTTCTTTTTGTTCTTCCTCGCCGTAAAATAGCGTCCAAGGTGCATTGGATTGATTTGCAAATTGCATTTGCTTTTTAAGTTTGTGATCAGTGGGATATGTAAATACTCGAAGTCCTGAAGCACGCCATTTGGAAATATAAGGAACTAGGTCATGCAGATAGATGTCGCCAAAATGCAATACCACAATATCAACTGATTGCTGTACCGTTTTAGGATATAAATCTAACTCTTCAAGGACCATGCATAAGCGATCCAAACCAAACGATATACCAAGTCCGTGCATGTCTTTTAGACCAAAAAGCGCTGTCAAATCATCGTAGCGACCTCCTGCACCTATAGAACCCATAGCAACCGATTTTGGCGGAGCAATTTCAAATATGATCCCTGTGTAATAATTTAATCCACGCGCCAAAGTCAAATCAAACGCCAAATTGCTAACATGTAAAGGAGAAACAAAACGCAATACATCTCGTAAATGAGTTATTCCCTCAAGTGCCGCAGGCTGGTCAGAAAGGATGGATTCAAGCGTATCTAGTTGTGTGTCTATGTTACCTGAAAGTGCTAATAATGGGGAAAGTTTTGAAAGCGAATCATCATCAAATCCTTTTTGACGCAATTCATCAAACACACCAGATGCACCAATTTTATCAAGTTTATCAAGCGCAACGGTAAAATCAGTAATGCGTTCAGGGGCACCCAAATAAGTTGCAATACCCGACAAAATACCACGATGATTGATGCGAATCGTAGCATCTTTTAAATGGAGTTCACTAAAAACAGCATCAAACAATTGAATACATTCTGCCTCTAAAACAGGACTTACAGCACCCACAACATCGGCATCACATTGTGTAAACTCTTGAAAACGACCACGTTGTGGTCTGTCGGCTCGCCAAACCGTTTGCACCTGATAACGTTTAAACGGAAACGCTAATTCGTTTTGATGTTGCACCACAAAGCGCGCAAAAGGAACAGTCAAATCGTAGCGCAATGCCTTTTCGGAAATAGATTGCGTAAAACGCCCAAGATTGTTTTTTGCCAACGCATCAACGTCGGCTTTTTTCACTTTTTCACCAGAGTTTAAAATATTAAACATCAACCGATCGCCTTCCTCGCCATATTTGCCTTGTAATGTGGCTGACTTTTCCATAGCAGGCGTTTCGATAGGCAAAAAGCCAAATCGCTCAAATTGAGTTTTGATAATATCAATCACATATGAACGACGCGCGACATCGGCTGGCAAAAAATCGCGGGTGCCTTTTGGAATACTAGGTTTTTGTGCCATGGCAACAATTTATACAAATATCAGCTTTTAACGAAAAAAAGCCGCAAAAAGCGGCTTTATGTTTTAAAAAAAAAGGAAATTTTATTCCTTTTCAGCAGCTTTAGTCACTTCAAACGCTACTTCAGTGAAAACCTCACGATGCAGTCGGATACTAGCTGTATGTTTGCCTAAAGTCTTTACAGTTCCACCTGGAAGTTTAATACACTTACGCTCCACAGGTTGCCCTGCTTTTGAAAGCGCAGCTTCCAAATCTATGGTACCAACAGAACCAAATAATTTGTTTCCAGCACCAGCTTTTGCTTCAATTTTTAGCTCCAATTTGGCTAGATCTTTAGATTGCTTTTGTGCGTCTTCAATAAGCTTTTGCTCTTTAAAAGCGCGTTGCTTAAGGTTTTCAGCCAATACTTTTTTAGCAGAAGGAGTAGCCAAAACAGCAAATCCTTGAGGAATCAAAAAATTACGCCCGTAGCCATTTTTAACTGTTACGATGTCGTCTTTAAACCCTAGGTTCTCAACGTCTTGTTTTAAAATAAGTTCCATGGCAATTATTTTAGCATATCGGCAACATATGGCATTAGCGCCAAGTGGCGCGCACGCTTGATGGAAACCGATAATTTGCGTTGATATTTAAGTGATGTTCCCGTTAATCGACGAGGTAAAATTTTACCTTGTTCGTTAACGAATTTCAACAAATAGTCTGCGTCTTTATAGTCGATATACTTGATACCAGCCTTTTTGAAACGACAGTATTTTTTGGCTTTTGATGTTTCGATATCTAAAGGGGTTAAATACCGCACTTCCCCTTGCTTTCCGCCTTTGCTTTCTTGTTCAATTGACATGGCTTATGCTTTTTCGGTTAAACGTTCTCTTCTCTTAACAGCCCAAGCCTCTGCGTGCTTGTCTAATTTTACCGTAAGGTAGCGCATGATGCGCTCATCGCGACGGAACTCCACTTCAAAAGGCTCAATGGCTTCGCCATCAAGTTTGAAATCAAGTAAGTGATAAAAGCCACTTTTTTTGTTCTGAATAGGATAGGCAAACTTTTTCAAGCCCCAATCCTCTTTGGCGACAATCTCGCCTCCGCGAGACGTTATAAACGTCTCATACTTTTCTACTGCTTCCTTTACCTGATCTTCAGATAAAACGGGATTCAATATGAAAACAGTTTCGTAATGGTTCATAAATGATTTTTTAATTGGACGGCGAAAATACGGATTTTATTGGCTTGTACAAACCTGTTCGTGCAATTATTGCGGATCCACATCAATTGACACCTTAACCTGCTTAAAAGCACCCACTTGCGCAAAGCTGTGCAACAAGGCTGCAAGACGTGTTTTGGCGGCTGATGAAGACACTTCAAGTGGTAGTTTGATGAGTGTATGCAAAATGTAATAGTTACGTTGTCTGCCTACAAGAGGCGGAGCAGGTCCCAATACATAGGAAAAGCGTTCCTGTAAACCTTGCTTTAGCCACGAGCTAGCATCGATAAGCGAGGACATATTTTTATGCCGCAATTCTATTCGAATGATGCGCATAAATGGAGGGTAGCCAAACTGCTGTCTTTGTTGAATTTGTTGCTCAAAAAAAGAAGTGTAATCGTACTGTTGAACAAATTTTAGCACAGGGTGGCTGGGCTGAAAAGTTTGCACCAAAACCTTGCTGTTATCTCCAAATCTTCCCGCACGACCTGCCACCTGCGTCAGCACTTGAAAAGCGCGTTCGTGTGCCCTAAAATCTGGAAAATGTAAAAAGTTATCTGCAGATAGTACACCAACTAAGGTAACGTGCTTAAAATCCAAGCCTTTAGTTACCATTTGCGTTCCAATCAAAATATCAATTTCGCCTTGAGCAAAAGCCGTAATCAGTTTCTGATGCGCATGTTTTTTTCGGGTAGTGTCTAAATCCATTCGCGCCACACGTGCCGAAGGAAATAATTGTTGTATTTCTTCTTCCAACTGTTGTGTTCCTAATCCCTGAGTTTGCGGCGAAACCGTGCCACAAGCAGCACAGGCGGCTGTATATTGTTCCGAATAACCACAGTAGTGGCAGCGCAATTCATTGCTCACCTGATGATAAGTAAGACTCACATCACAGCTTGGGCATTGTGGTACGTGAGCGCACTGGCTACACTCCACAAAAGAGGCGTATCCTCTCCGATTTTGAAACAACAACACTTGTTTTTTCCCTTGTAGGGTTTGTTCAATAGCTTGAACAAGTGACTGCGCTAAATGTCCATTCATTTGCTTTTTTCGATACGCTTCTGCCAGATCCACAAAATG
>JAFMFL010000061.1 GCA_017856205.1 Flavobacteriaceae bacterium | reverse complement strand
ACAGAAATCGTGCCATTATGCAATTCCACAATACGCTTCACGTATGACAATCCCAATCCATGACCTTTTACAGTATGAATGTTTCCGGATTCTTCTCTATAAAAACGATCAAACACCCGTCTTCGGACGCTACCACTCATCCCAATTCCTTTATCATGAATTTCCACAACAAAGGCATCTTCAGAAATTGTTGTAGAAACATCAATTTCAAGTTGATCTTTGGAGTATTTAATGGCGTTTTCAAGTAAGTTCACCCATACGTTTGTCATATGTGATTCGGACATGGGGAGTTTTACTTGCATTGGATCAAAGGAAGTACGAAGCGTTCCTTCGTTTTGGTCTATAAGCAACCGAACGTGTTCAATAGCGGTCTTGATGGGAGTGTGTGGATCAATTTCAGAGGTGGTAAGTTCAAGTTCTCTCCTATCCAGTCTAGAGATTTGCAACACATTTTCCACCTGTGTATTCATACGTCTACTTTCGTCTCGAATAAGTCCCAAATATTGTGTGACCTTGTTAGGCTGTTTGGCAATGACAGGGGTGCCAAGTGCATCCAGCGCCAACTGAATGGTGGCAATTGGTGTCTTGAACTCGTGGGTCATGTTGTTAATAAAATCCGTTTTGATATCCGAGATTTTCTTTTGCTTAAACGCTTGAGACAAGGTTATCGCAAAAACGCCAATTAAAATCAGTGTAAAAAAAACAGATAACGCAATAGAACTCATTACAGAAGAGCGCAAAAAAGCACTCTTTTCGGGAAAAATAAGACGCAGTTCGTAGTTACTCTCGCCATTTACATCAACAAAAAGTGGTGTTTTGTAATTGGTTTTATTACTGTTTTGAAGAAATAAATCCGTTCCAAGACCAGACATTCGATTTCCTTCAAAAACCCGAAATTCAAAGCTTGCATCAATATCACGAAGCAATAATTCTTGTCCCAATAAAAGTTCTAATTCAAAAGTACTGACACGTTTTTCGATGGGTTTGTTCGATGCGATATCCATAAAAATACTTTCGTATTTGGCTTTGTCCATCGAAGTTAAACGCTCAATGCGTTGCATACGCTCCGCTGATGACATACGGTTTATTGTACCCTCTACATCTTCCTCCAAAACGGTAGTTGCTTTAATGCTTCGGTAATCTAAAATTGGGGTTGAATCTGTGGATGCTGGATCATATAAATCAGGGAAAATGCCATAGGTATCTTCAATGATACCCCTTGACACCAATAACGTTTTATTTTCTTCTGTTGTACGGTCTATGTATTGAAAAACTTCGGTGAGCTGTGATTCTTTTGGCGAGCCAATACTGTCCATCAATTTTTGGGTAGCGGTAATATAGTCGCGTAATTCCCGTTCTTTGATTTGCTCTGAAACAGCTGTTAAAGCATTAGTTACACTCAGTGAAAACTGGCGCTCACGATTGTTCAAATTAGTTTGAATCCAAAATGTTTGCACTATGATTATTCCCAACAGGGATAGTCCCATAAAAATAATCAGTAATGTAAAGAGATTCTTTTTCATTCTTACTCTTGTTTCAGTAAGTGTTGATGCAGTGCATTCACTTGCGATGCTGTGCTGCTAAGGTCTGTATTTTCAATGACAAAATCAGCAAGGGGTACTTTTTGCTCGTCGGCCCATTGATTTAACATGCGTGCCCGCACAGCAGCTTCTGATACTTTATCACGATTTCGCACACGTCTAATACGTTCCTTTTTGGGTGCAGTTACCAAAACAACACCATCAAAACGATCTTGAGCACCTAATTCAAAAACAATTGGAAACTCGTACATGGTATAGGGCGCATCTTGCGCATCTTGCCATTGTGCATAAGCTTCTTTTGCAGCAGGATGCACCACAGCATTTAACGCCTCTAGCTTTGCTTTATCTTGAAAAACCTGTTCTGCAAGTAGTGCTCGATTTGGTGCGTCGCCTTTATAGGCCGTATCTCCAAAAATAGCAATGATTTTTGCCTTCACATCTGGATTGTATTGCATAGCGTGTTTGGCAGAATCATCCGCAGAAAAAGTAGGAATCCCCATTTTTTTGAACATCCCAAGAACGGTGGATTTACCACTCCCAATACCTCCAGTAAGTGCATAATGCTTCATTCTATAATAAAATAGGAAACAGTAGGTGGTGATATCGTTAGTTGCTTAGCTGTTGCAGGTAGTCCCGTTATGCGAACCGAAAGCTCACCTGTGGGAGTTTTCTCAAAAAAAACTTCTGCCGCCAATGATGATTTGTCAATGCTTCGAAGCGACCCTAAAGGAGCTGCAAATTTAATTTCAACTTGCTTTGGCGTAAGAGAAACATTTGCATTTTCTGGAGTATTCGTGAGTTTAACAGGCAACACAAAAGACACATCGGAATACCTATCCACGCTGCCGCTTACTTGTATTGTAGTTGTGCTCCAATTTAGTGCTTTAGCAATGGAGTCTGTAAGGGCAGCATTGAGCAAAAAATCAGCTCGTAATGGCTCATGGGGGGCTAATTTGAATACCGCATGATGCAATTTTTCTAGTACTATTTTACTGCCATATGCCACAATACTATCTTCGTTGAAGCTTAGCGGTGAGGTGAGTTGATAACCATCTGCGAATTTGGGTAATGATGCCAACGTTGGCTTAAAAGACTTTTGCGCAGCTTGGGCGATAGGCAATGGAATTACGTCGGGAACAAACCCTATAATCTGACTTGAATTGGGGTAAAGCCGATTGTATTTATTCAACAAAAAGGCTGTGTTTACAATAGGGTTTTCAACATCTTGAATGGGCAATTCTCGAACCGATAACATTACTTTACGTGGAAAAATCCTTCGATATAAAATCGAAAAACCTGTACTAGATACCCTAGCTGGAACTTCAATACGAGGTGCCTGAAGCACATAAGTATTTGAATCTACTTTAAAATTAAATTGAACAGGAACCGTGGTTGTATAGGTTTCCGAAAGTGCACTTAGAGTCCAAATCACGGCAGCAAAAACCAAAAACAATAATCCTTGTTTTGAGCCTATAAATTTTTTCTTAGATGTACGCTTTCGTTTTGACACTATTCTTAGTCTTCTTGTTCTTCAAAAGCCTGCATCACTGCATCACTTACTCCCATATTGGAAAATCCACCATCGTGGAACAAGTTCTGTAATGTTACTTTTCGAGTCAAATCCGAAAATAAAGACACCGTGTAATTAGCGCAATCAAGTGCCGATGCATTCCCAAGTGGTGACATTTTTTCGGCATACGAAATAAACCCATCAAACCCTTTAACTCCTTTTCCTGCCGTGGTAGGTGTTGGCGATTGCGAGATGGTATTTACACGAACTTTTTTATCTCTTCCAAAGAAATACCCAAAACTACGCGCAATAGATTCCAAAAAGGCTTTGTTATCTGCCATGTCATTGTAATCTGGAAATACTCGTTGTGCCGCCATGTATGATAAGGCGACAATGCTTCCCCATTCGTTCATGGCGTCTTGCTTGTAAAGTACTTGCATTACCTTATGGAACGAGCCTGCAGAAACGTCCCAGCCTTTGGCTGTCCAATCGTATTTTTGATCGGTGTAGGCACGGCCTTTTCTTACATTCACAGACATGCCAATTGAGTGCAGTACAAAATCAATTTTTCCACCTAAAATTTCAACCGACTCGGAAATCAATTTTTCCAAATCCTCCAGCGAGGTGGCATCTGCGGGGATAACAGTAGCACCTGTTTTGTCTGCAAGTTGGTTAATGGTGCCCATGCGCATGGCAATCGGAGCATTCGTTAGTACAAACGAACCGCCTTCTTCGTGAACGCGCTCTGCTGTTTTCCAAGCAATGGAATTTTCGTCCAATGCACCAAAAATAATTCCTCTTTTCCCTTTAAGTAATCCGTAACTCATTTTAATAAATTATAATTAAACGTTTCGCAGCTCTTGCGCGTGGCGCAAAGCTGATTGTTTGATATTTTTTCCTCCCAACATTACAGCTAATTCTTCAATTCTAGCATCCTCATCTAAAGGTATTAAAAAAGTTTGTGTAGTTTCTCCAACCACATCTTTGTAAACTTTATAATGGGCATCTGCCAATGCAGCAATTTGAGGTAAATGTGTAATAGAAATCACTTGCATATGACGACTCATCTCGTGCATTCGTTTACCCATTGCATTTGCCATCTCTCCCGAAACTCCTGTATCAATTTCATCCAAAATTAGTGTAGGAAGTTGTGTTTTCTCTGCCATGATAGATTTAATGACCAACATAATGCGAGACAACTCTCCGCCAGAAGCGACCTTGCCCATAGGGGCAAAATCAATTCCTTTGTTGGCAGAAAATAACAATTCAACTGCTTCAGTGCCGTTTGGTTGAGGCGAAAGTAAGGCATTTAAATTGATGGAAAAACGCACATGCTGCATACCCAAATCACGAGAGCGCGTTGCTAAGGCATCCGTTAGGGGTTGGCATACTTTTTCACGCTGTTCACGCAGTTGTTGAGCTGCATTATGTAGTTTTTGAGTTGCCTTTTCGACCTCTACTTTACAAGCAGCTATTTGCTCATCTAAATGTTCTACATCTCCGCACAACTGGCGCAATTCATCTCTTTTATCAATCAATCCTGTAGTGCTTTGCACCTTGTGCTTTTGGCATAAATGATGCAACGTGCTTAATTGTGCTTCAACTTCTTGAAGTCTCGCAGGGTCATCCGAAACAGCTTCGCCCAAGTCTTGTGCTTCCTGCAAAATATCGGAAAGCTCAATACCCATACTTAAAATGCGTTCTTGTAAGGAGGTATATGCTGCTCCAAAGGGAGCAATTTTTGCCAAAAGTTGGGCTAAGGAGTTCAGCTGGTCTTGTAGTCCAATATTTTCTTGCGAGCCTAATGCAACCATCTCCGAAAGCGTTGTGAGCAAATCTGTCGCATTTCCTAACATTTTTGCTTCTTCTTCAAGCGTTTCAATGCTTTCTGGAGTCAAGGTTAGCTGTTCCAGTTCTTGCAATAAAAATTTATGGTAGTCTAGTGCCTCGCTAGATTGTTGTTGTCGTGCTTCAAGCTGAGCAAGTTCTTTGGTGCATTTTTGCCATAACGCATATTGTGTTTTGTAGGCAAGCAACAGCACATTGTTATTTGCATATGCATCAACAAGGTTTAAATAAAACGCAGGATCTGTAAGTTGAACGGTTTGCCGTTGGGTGTGAATATCAACCAATGCTGTTCCAAGGGTTTTTAGCGATTCGAGTGTTACTGGGGTATCGTTTACAAAAGCTCTAGACTTGCCATTAGCACTTAATTCACGACGGATAATGGTCTGTGGTTCTTCGTCTAAATCCAATACATCAAACAGGCTGCTTAGGTTGTGATTCGCAATCTCAAAAGTGGCCTCAACAACACATTTTGTGGCGTTTTTGCGAATAGTAGATAAGTCTGCACGTTGCCCCAAAATAAGCGACAATGCTTCCAAAAGAATAGATTTTCCAGAACCTGTTTCACCTGTCAAAATACATAATCCCGAGGCAAAAGAAACCTCAAGATCTTCAATTAGAGAAAAGTTTTTTATAGCTAATGAAGTGAGCACAGTTGTAAAATCTCGTTAACCCAAATATAGTGCGTTTATGGCATTTGAAAACACGAAGTTATCAACGAGCAATCATTGTCCAATAAGGAGCACTGCTAGGAGCAAATCGATTTAAAAAACGCAATAAAGGCTCCGTTTCTACCTCGGGACCATCGCTAAATAACTGCCCTATTTCTTCGCCTTTAGCATCAAAAAAAGCGCGCATTACGTATGAATTTGGCTGGCGACGCATAAGATTTTGCAAGCTTAACAATTCGTCTTTCACTAGCTCTTTCGCCTCTTTGGGTGCTGAAACCATTCGGTCTAATCCGTTTCTATGGTATTGATAGATAACATCTCTAAAATCATTAAAAGCGGGAGAAGTAATTTGGTCTATAAGTTCGTAACGCCCATTGCGATTTTGCGTTACTGCCCAGCCTTGCGCATTGCTTGCCTGCGCTGCGTTGGCAATAGTGCGTGCACGTTCAAAGTATGCTGTTCCGCCAAGTGGCGAAAAGCTGTCTAGCTCCATCCCAAGAGCCAAATAAATGTAGTAGGAAAATACCGAGATAAGGTTATTGTTATAGCGGTTCACATCAAAATAAAAGGGTTGAAACTCTTGATAGGTAAACCCAAAATTATCATCCAAAAAATTAATCAGTGGAGAAATGTAGCTACTATCGTAAATCAATCTACCCGATTGTACCTGTAAGGTTCCACTATAAGAATTATCATTTACGCTAGAAATGGTAAGCAACATGGAAATAAAGATCTCTGATTGTTTGCCCCCGTTTTCGGAAGTCCATGTAGTGTTGTTTAAAAAATCTCTGAGCGATTTTTCTAACGTTTGAATAGGTGTAATATTCGTTTGATTAACAAGTTCCGTATTAAGTGTCAAATCTACACGGACGGGTTGCGCCAAAACCATGGAATGAAACCCTATAATTAGTAGTATAATATTACTGCGCATCAAATATAGTTTTAAGGTGATTTAACACATCCTTGGCAACCTCTTCCTTGGATTTTAATGGGTAGTGCACCACGTCTTTGTCGCGTTGCAAAAATGAAATTTTGTTGGTTTGGTGACCAAATCCTACGCCATCATCTGCAAGTGAATTTAACACAATGGCATCAAGGTTTTTTCGCATCATTTTGTCCTGAGCATTAGCCAAAGCATTTTCAGTCTCTAGGGCAAATCCAATTAAAACTTGATGCTTTTTGACCTTACCCAAGTGGGCAAGAATATCAGTTGTGGGCGCAAGTGAAATAGTATCTAAGCCCTCTTGCTTTTTTATTTTTTGGTCGATTTCTTTTGCGGGTTTAAAATCGGCAACAGCAGCAGCCATAATTACAGCGTCTGCATCATCATAATTTTCCATGCAGGCATTGAGCATTTCAGCTGCAGTAGTTACTGGTAAAACCCTAACATTTGGGTGTTCTTTATTTCCAGCGGTAGGACCACTGATAAGGGTTACCTTTGCACCCTGTTCTGCGGCGCAATTTGCTAAAGCATATCCCATTTTTCCTGAGGAGTGATTACCTATAAAACGTACTGGATCTATAGGTTCGTATGTAGGACCTGCAGTAATCACTATTTTTTTTTCAAAAAACGGAGATTTTTCCAAAAAATACGCCTCGAGTGCAGCAACGATTTTCTCGGGTTCTTCCATTCTTCCCTCCCCTTCTAAGCCACTTGCAAGCGCACCCGAAGTTGAAGGAATTAAGATGTTGCCATTTGAAACAAGGGTTTCAATATTGGTTTTGTTTGC
>JAFMFL010000060.1 GCA_017856205.1 Flavobacteriaceae bacterium | reverse complement strand
AAATGCCAATGCTTTGCTTAAAGAAATTAACAAATAAGAAGGGAAATTGTTAAAAGGCTGAAGCTAAAGGCAATACCTATACTTTTCTTGATTTTATATTTTTAATAAAAAAAACGCAAAACCATGTTTTGCGCCTTTTCTACCTATTTATTTTGTTGGGGTAATCCCTATTCCGTTTTTGGTTCAATGGAATACACAAAAAAGCGTACAATTTTATTGTCTTTAATTTCTCCGTCAATCATATGGAGTTCTTTTACTTCTTTACCTTCAATGGTTTGGGTAACGTTATGCCCTGCGATTACCCAGTCAGCACCACTAGGTACCGATTTGTAAGGCATGCCCCAATACGCGTCCCATTTTGGATTGGCTGCTGCAAACCAACCTTCTAAAAGCGCGGCTTGCTCCTCTTTTGATTTAATCTCAGACCCATCTGGACCTAAAACATAAATAGAGTCTGCGCTCATGCTCATAATGGTTTCCATGTCTTGGTTGTTGTGTGCATCTATGTATTTCATCCATACATCCATAACCTCGTCAGATCCTGTGATAAAGGTTTCTTCAGGTAGTGGTTTAAAAAAACCAACCCCTTTTACAGGAACTTCGCTAGCAGGAGGCGTGCAGCCCACAACAGCAAGAATGGTTGTGATAATTAGTATATTTTTCATGTTAAATTGTTTTAAAAAATTGATTTCAATTTAATCAAATTTTAAAAACATGGGAAAAACTCGTTTTAACTAAACATTAAATCTAAAATGCATCACATCGCCGTCTTGTACGGTGTAATCTTTTCCTTCTACCCTAGCCTTTCCGGCTTCTTTGGCTTTTAGTTCAGAGCCAAAATGGTCGTAGTCGGCATACGAAATCACTTCCGCACGGATAAAGCCCTTTTCAAAGTCGGTATGAATCACACCGGCTGCTTGTGGCGCAGAAGCCCCAGCGGGTATAGTCCATGCGCGTACTTCCTTTTTGCCAGCAGTAAAATAGGTTTCCAAGTCTAAAAGCTTGTAAGCTGCACGTATGAGTTTCGCAGCGCCTGGCTCATCTAACCCCAAATCCTCCAAAAACAGTTGGCGTTCTTCGTAAGTTTCCAATTCGTTAATATCGGCTTCGGTGGCTACCGCCAATACCAACACTTCGGCGTTTTCGGCAGCTACGACATTTTGCACTTGTGTTACATAAGCGTTTCCGCTTGCAGCGGCACTTTCGTCCACGTTGCACACATACAAGACGGGTTTGTCCGTAATCAGTTGTAACGGAGCCACAAAGGCGGCTTTATCGTCTTTTGCAATGTCAATGGCACGTACCGAGGTAGCAGCCTCTAAACCCTGTAACAAAGCTTCCAATACGGCTTGTTCTTTTTGAGCGTCTTTGTTCCCTGTTCGGGCAGCACGTTTTACCTTTTCTAGGCGTTTTTCTACTGCCTCCAAATCTTTGAGTTGCAATTCAATGTCAATGGTTTCTTTATCGCGTAAGGGGTCAACAGAGCCGTCAACATGCACAATATTATCGTTATCAAAGCAACGCAATACGTGAATAATGGCATCGGTTTCTCTGATATTCGCCAAAAACTGATTGCCAAGCCCCTCGCCTTTGCTGGCACCTTTCACCAAGCCGGCAATATCCACAATTTCCACCGTAGCGGGAATCACTTTCTCGGGTGCAACAAGTTCTTCCAATCGATTTAATCTAGGGTCGGGAACGTTTACCACGCCAATGTTAGGCTCAATGGTGCAAAAAGGAAAGTTGGCACTTTGCGCTTTGGCACTTGATAAACAATTAAATAAGGTGGATTTTCCTACGTTGGGTAGCCCCACAATTCCAGATTTCATACTATTCAGGATGCATAAAACGTTGCTTGCCCAAAAGCACTTCTTCAGTTTCCACGTGGTCTTCGTCGGGAACACAGCAATCTACAGGGCAAACGGCAGCACACTGCGGCTCATCATGAAAGCCCTTGCACTCGGTACATTTATCAGGTACAATAAAATACACCTCATCAGAGATAGGCTCTTGCATGGCATCGGCGTCAACAGCTTTTCCATTAGGGAGAATTACATCACCGTTTAACGAGGTGCCATCAGCGTATTTCCAATCAAACGCACCTTCGTAAATAGCGGTGTTTGGACATTCGGGCTCGCATGCCCCACAATTAATACATTCGTCTGTTATGATAATAGCCATCGCAATTTTTTAACTTTGCAAAAATAGTGCATAGCCACACCACAGCAAAATATGAATTCACATCCATCCACCATCATTGCGTTTTCGGCTCTTGGGCAGCTTTTTAGAGACTATACAGCTGAAAAATCATCACCCAATTTATGGATTGAAAAACTTGATAATGCGCTTGTTAACGCATCAAATCAAAACAAATGGTTTACAAAAGAAAACCTTGATTTTTGTCTCAGCTCATGGGGCAATACGCTTACCGAAAGTAACATTGCTACATGGTTAAGCCATTATCCAGCTCAGCAAACAACCCAGCGATTAGGGTTGGTATTGGCAGGAAATATTCCTCTAGTGGGACTGCATGATGTGTTATGTGGATTAGCGTGTGGTTACCGTATCGAAGTAAAATATTCCAGCAACGATGCCGTTCTTCTCCCCTTTGTGGTGGATTTCCTGTGCGAGATACAACCTGAATGGCAGGGAAAAATACATTTTACGGATGGAAAGCTAACGCAGTTTGACCGCGTTATTGCCACGGGGAGCAACAACACAGCACGCTATTTTCAGTATTATTTTAAAGATGTACCGCATATCGTGCGCCAAACACGCAACGGCGTTGCCGTACTCGATGGAACGGAAAGCGAAGAAGATTTAAAAGCACTTTGTATCGATATCATGCAGTATTTTGGATTGGGTTGCCGAAGCGTTTCACACCTTATGGTTCCCAAAGGATATGATTTTAACGATTTGTTTTTGGCACTATATGAACATCGAGACATTATACACCACAATGCCTATGCAAACAACTACGACTACAACAAAGCGGTGTATTTGATGCAAGAAGAAGAACTGCTAGAAAATGGGTTTATCATGCTTAAAAAAGATAATGCCCTAAACTCGCCTATTGCCTGTGTGCATTACAGTACCTACAGCGATGTTGCAGCAGCTAAAAAATCAATTGAAGCACAACAGGAACACATTCAGTGTGTGGTGAGCACGTGTCTTAAAAATAGCCTTCCTTTTGGGCAAACACAACACCCAAAACTCACCGACTATGCCGACCATGTGGATACTATGGCGTTTTTGTTAAAAAAGTAATATAAATTACTGAGCGTAACTGCATCGGTTTTTGTTTCTTTGCGTTTCAAAAATGAATTCACGTTATGAAGAAGCACAACTTTAGTGCTGGACCTTGTATCCTTCCACAAGAAGTCATGCAAAAAGCCGCAGAGGCGGTGGTAGAACTCGACAACTCTGGTTTATCGCTTATCGAAATTTCGCACCGCAGTCCTGCTTTTATTGACATTATGGATCGTGCTACTTCGTTGGCACTTGAACTTTTGGGACTCGAAGGCAAAGGGTACAAAGCCATGTTTTTGCAGGGTGGTGCAAGTTTGCAGTTTATCGCTACAGCCTATAACTTACTTGAAAACAAAGCTGGGTATTGCAATACCGGAACGTGGTCAACTAAGGCAATAAAAGAAGCTAAGCTTTTAGGTGAAGTGGTCGAAGTATCTTCCTCAAAAGATGCCAACTTTAACTACATCCCAAAGGGCTTTGACATTCCAACAGGTTTAGATTACCTTCATATAACCACAAATAATACCATTTTTGGCACGCAATACAAAGCCCTTCCCGAAACGGATGCGGTATTGGTAGCCGATTCGTCTTCTGATATTTTTTCGCGTCAATTGGATTTTAGCAAATTCGGCATTTTATATGCTGGAGCACAAAAAAATATGGGCCCTGCTGGGACTACCCTTGTTGTAGTTAAAGAAGAGGTGCTTGGAAAAGTGTCCCATCAAATTCCTTCCATGCTGGACTATAAAATCCATGCAGACAAGGAAAGTATGTTTAACACACCTCCTGTGTTTGCTGTATATACTTCCATGCTGAACCTTGAGTGGCTTAAAAACAAAGGCGGAATAGCCGCTATCGAAAAAGAAAACGAGGCAAAAGCTGCGCTTATGTATGGCGAAATTGATCGCAATCCATTGTTTGATGGCTTTGCCGCCAAAGAAGACCGAAGCACCATGAATGCTACTTTTACATTGAATACCCCTGAGCTTAAAGATACGTTTGAAGCCATGGCTAAGGAAGCAGGGTTAAACGGCATCAACGGGCACCGCTCTGTTGGTGGATACCGCGCATCGATGTATAACGCACTTCCTATTGCGTCTGTACAAGCACTTGTAGATGTAATGAAAACTTTAGAACAAAAAGCATAATTCACATATGAATATTCACGCAAACGACGGCGTTTCTCAATCGGGTATTGATGCGCTTACACAGGCAGGTTTTACCGTAACCACCACCAATGTAGCGCAAGAGCAACTTGTTGCCTACATCAACGAAAACAATATTACAGGCTTATTGGTACGTAGTGCCACAACCGCTCGCAAAGAGCTTATCGATGCATGTCCAGGATTAAAACTTATAGGTCGTGGTGGGGTTGGCATGGATAATATTGATGTTGACTATGCCCGCGAAAAAGGCTTACACGTAATCAATACACCCGCAGCCTCGTCTGCCTCTGTGGCAGAGTTGGTATTTGCGCATTTGTTTGGCGCAGTGCGCTTTTTGTACGATGCTAACCGCAACATGCCCCTTGATGGCGAAACCAAGTTTAAATCGCTCAAAAAAGCCTATGCAGGAGGTATTGAGTTACGCGGAAAAACATTGGGAATTGTGGGCTTTGGTCGTATTGGTCAGGCAACAGCAAAAATTGCATTGGGCTTAGGAATGGATGTTGCTGCATATGACCCCTTTATGAAAGACACGACTATTGCAGTAGATTTCTTTAATGGTCAATCGGTGGATGTTACTGTAAAAACACTTTCGTTTGACGAGGTGCTTTCGCAATCCGACTTTATTACATTACACGTTCCAGCGCAGGACAAGCCCACTATTGGTGCAGCAGAAATTGCGAAAATGAAAAAAGGTGCTGGGCTTATCAATGCCGCGCGTGGCGGCGTGGTAGATGAAGAAGCGCTTGTAGCTGCTTTAGACAATGAGCAATTGGCATTTGCTGCTCTTGACACCTTTGTGAATGAGCCCACTCCGGCTATTAAGTTATTGATGCACCCAAAAATTTCATTAACACCACATATTGGGGCGGCGACAAAAGAAGCACAAGATCGTATTGGTACTGAGCTAGCGCAACAAATCAGTGAACTTTTAGGCTAAATGCAACGGCTAAAAAAACGTTGGGGAATACATTCCAATTTTCAATTGGTAATGATTTTAGTGGTTTTTGCCATTACAGGCTCTTCTTCAGCAAAGCTTTCTACTCCGTTAACAGATTACATAGGTATAACAGCAGACAATTTTTCGCCATGGGTTTACTGGCCTGCTCGGATATTGCTGATTTTCCCTATCTATCAGGTGTTACTTGTATTTTTTGGGTTTGTTTTTGGTCAGTTCCGGTTTTTTTGGAACTTTGAAAAGAAAATGCTTTCTCGCATGGGATTGGGATTTTTGTTTGTGCCAAAGGATGAAAACTAAATTTTTCTTTTTTAGATTGTTGTTTTTAGGGTTGTTATTCTACCCTACATTGGCGCAGCACGTTCATATTTTTGAGCATCACGACCACCCTGTCTGCGAAGAAAGTACCCTTCATTTTCACGAGGGTGAAACTACATGTGAATTGTTGGATTATGTTTCCAATTCGCATGCCTTTCTCCCAACTTTTTCATTTTTCTCCCTTCCCGAATCGTTTTTAACAGAAAATACACTTTACGTTTCTGCTCCATACAGCAAAACAGTATTTAGTAGGCAAAAAAGAGGACCACCTAGTATATAGCGCCCGCCCCACTGACTTTTTCGTTTAACTTAATATAATTTTAATGAAATCTATTTTTTGCGGATTAATATTCGCGTTATTAACTTTTTATGTGGGTCACAGTCAAATAGCTGGACGTGTGACCAATACGGAAACCAATGAACCTATTGAAGAGGTTCAAATTCAAATTCCACAACGAGACTTTGTTGCTTTTTCAAATGCCGAGGGGGCATTTGAACTAAAAAATACAGGTGACATCCCATTTACTATTGTTGTTTCCAGACTTGGATACAAAACTCAACAGTTTATGGTGACATCAACTAATATCACTATTGAGTTGTCCCCTTCTGTTTTTGAAATGGAAGAGGTTGTTGTCTCAACCCCTTTTGGAAATCTTGAAAATCAAAACACCATAGCAGTAGCAAAAATCAATAGTGAAAACATCCAAGAAAGTGGTGCTTCTGTTTTGTCCGATGCCTTGCAGAAAATCCCTGGAGTGTCTGCAATTAGTTCTGGACCTGGAATAGCAAAGCCTGTTATCCGTGGGCTAAGCGGAAATCGAGTGGTGACTTTTTCAAACGACTTACGTTTAGAAAACTATCAGTTTGGTGCAGAACACGGCTTGGATATTGGAACAACAGCAAAATCTGTTGAGGTCATAAAAGGACCCTATTCATTGCTTTATGGGTCGGATGCCGTAGGGGGTGTTGTGTATGTAACACCACAAGACTTTACACAAAACAACTCCTTGACTGGTGACATACAACAGCGTTACTTTTCTCAATCCATGGGAAATGAAACAAGTGCTTCTGTTGGGATTGCGGCTGATAAGTGGCAATTTGGAGCCAATGGATTCTATTCATCGCATGCTGATTATGAATCATCTGTAGAGGAATTTGTACCAAATAGTGGTTTTAATACTAAAGGAGCTGGATTCAATACACGCTACAGCGATGGAAATTACCAAGCTACACTGCGTTTTTCGTATGCCGAAAAGCAGGTAGGAATCATTGAAGAAAAAGTGGAAGTTTCTCGCGATTTTGGTATTGACATGCCGTATCAAGAAACACAACTTAATCAGGTTAGTTTACGTCAAAAATTAGATACATCTATTGGATTATGGGACATGACTGTTGGAATGACACTAAACCAACGCCGTGAATTTGAAGACCATGATGCACATGGTGGTCATGATGACGAACATGATGATGAACATGATGACGACCATAATGATGAGCACGAAGCAGAAGGGGCGGCGGCATTGAATATGCACAATCGAGTGTTAGCTTTTGATTTAAAGAACACCCTTCCATCTTCTGGTATATGGAAACAAATCGCAGGATTTCAGTGGC
>JAFMFL010000059.1 GCA_017856205.1 Flavobacteriaceae bacterium | reverse complement strand
TACTTAAAAAAACCATCAAACAAAAAGCTTGTTCGCAAATTTAATTCGGTTACAACATAGCAGAATTAAAACACAAAACCCTCAACTACAATTAGTTAAGGGTTTATTTCGTACTGAAGGCGGGACTTGAACCCGCACGAACATTACTGTTCATTGGATTTTAAGTCCAACGTGTCTACCAATTCCACCACTCGAGCAGTGTCTTTTCAGAGCGAAAGACGGGATTTGAACCCGCGACCCTCACCTTGGCAAGGTGATGCTCTACCCCTGAGCTACTTTCGCAATTGGAAGGCAAATGTAGTGAAATATCAGTTTTCTACACAACACTATTTGCTCAGTTTTCGTTTTAACTCGTTCAGCTGCATAAGTGCCTCCACAGGGGTCAATTCGTCTATGTTAAGAGCTAAGATTTGCTCTCTTACATCTTCCAATAGGGGGTCGTCTAACTGAAACATACTCAACTGCATGGGCTGCTCCCCTGTTTCTACGGCGTGGCGTGTGGCTTCCAACTGCTGCTGCATTTGCCTTGAACGCTGCAAAATCCATTTTGGCATTCCTGCCATTTTTGCCACATGAATCCCAAAACTATGGGCACTTCCTCCAGGGACAAGCTTGCGTAAAAACAATACGTCATCGGCAACCTCTTGCACCGAAACATTGTAATTTTTTATACGCTCAAACTGTGCAGACATGGCATTCAGTTCATGGTAATGCGTAGCAAATAAGGTCTTGGGCTTGGTAGGGTGTTCATGTACATATTCCGCCAACGCCCAAGCAATAGAAATACCGTCATAGGTGCTTGTACCTCGCCCAATTTCATCCAATAAAATCAAACTTCGCTCCGAAATGTTATTCATTATCGCTGCCGTTTCGTGCATTTCCACCATAAAGGTAGACTCCCCTTTTGAGATGTTATCGCTTGCGCCAACTCGGGTAAAAAGTTTATCCACCACACCCATACGCACTTCTTTAGCGGGCACATAACTTCCCATCTGCGCTAGCAAAACAATAAGTGCCGTTTGGCGTAAAATGGCTGATTTCCCTGACATGTTCGGCCCTGTAATCATAATGATTTGCTGCTCGTCGTTGTCCAAATACACATCGTTTGGAATGTAGGGGCTTTCGTGGGGTAATTGCTGCTCTATTACAGGATGTCTTCCCTCAACGATCTCTAGTGAAGCGTTGGATACAAATTCTGGTCGGCAATAATGTTGCTTTACCGCTAACAATGCAAATCCGCTAAGCACATCCAATTGCGCCACGCATCGTGCCGTGGTTTGCAACGATTGAATATAGGGCGTAAGATATTGTATCAATTCCTGAAACAGTTGAAGCTCCAATGCTGCAATGCGTTCCTCTGCACCTAAAATTTTGGTTTCATACGATTTTAATTCATCCGTAATGTATCGCTCAGCATTGACAAGCGTTTGCTTTCGAACCCATTCATCGGGGACTTTGTCTTTATGTAAATTACGTACTTCGATATAGTACCCAAACACATTGTTAAACGCAATTTTTAACGATGGAATTCCGGTGCGTTCGGTTTCACGAGCCAACATGGCGTCCAACGTATCACGACCCCCTTGAGCAAGGACACGCAACTCATCTAATTCTGTAGAAACGCCTGTAGCGATGGTAACCCCTTTACCTAATTGCGTAGGTGCTTCTGGGTCTAACCAATTTGATATATGTGCTTGTAATGCAGTAGTGTCATCTATTGGCGCTAAAAGGGGTGCAACAGGGGGTGCATCGGCAAGCAATGTGGTAAGTGTGGTCGTTTGTGCAAGGGTGCTTTTTAAGGCATTTACTTCTTTAGGGTTGATGCGCCCTGTGGCAACTTTAGCCACCAAACGCTCTACATCATTCATTTGCTTAAAACACGTTTGTATTTGTTTGTGTAGCGAAGCATTCTGGGTAAAATAGCTTACGCTATCTAATCGGTGATTAATGAGCTCAATGTCTGTAAGTGGTGCTGTAACCCATCTTCTAAGCAGCCTTCCACCCATAGCCGTTGCAGTATGATCAATCACATCCAAAAGCGTAATCGCCTCTGGCGCATTAGGCGAAATAATTTCTAAGTTACGAACCGTAAACCTGTCCATCCAAACCTGTTGTTGAGGATTGTGTCGCTTGAGTTGCACCAAGTGTCCCAATTTGGCGTGCTCGGTTTCTAGTAAATAATGTAATACTACCCCAGAAGCAATTAAACCAAGTTCTGCGCCATCAAAACCAAATCCCTTTAAGGTTTTCACACCAAAATGCTGCATTAACTTTTCAGTAGCATATTCGGATTGAAACACCCAATCTTCCAACATAAAATAAGGAAGTCCATCTCCCAATAATGCTACAATGGATTTGCGTTGGGGTTTGGAAATCAACAATTCTTTTACCTCCAACTGTTGCAACAGGGTACTAATTTCGGCTGTGCTCCCTTCTGCCCATTGAAATTCACCTGTAGAAATATCCAAATAGGCAAAGCCTAGGGCATTTTGTTGCATAAACAACGCACCTAAAAAATTATTGTTTTTTTCATCCAAAACCCCATCGGTAAGTGTAACGCCAGGCGTTACCAGTTCTGTCACGCCGCGCTTTACAATTTTTTTGGTGAGCTTAGGATCTTCTAGCTGGTCGCATATGGCAACTCGCTGTCCTGCACGTACTAATTTGGGCAAATAGGTGTGCAGCGAATGATGTGGAAATCCTGCCAATTCGGTTTCGCTGGTGCTTCCTGCACCACGTTTGGTAAGCAAGATTCCTAAAATGCGTGCCGCCTTAACAGCATCCTGACCAAAAGTTTCATAAAAATCCCCTACCCGAAAAAGCAGAATGGCATCAGGATATTTCGCCTTGATTTGATTGTACTGCCTCATCAAGGGCGTTTCTTTGGTTGTTTTTTTTGCGGACAAAGCGAGGGTTTAGTTCGTGCTAATTTACCATTTTTAGCCAAACACAACGTACCTTTGCGTCATGCGAAAATGGACCATGGATGAACTCAATCGAATGGATGTGGCTGCATTTAAAGCTGCACCAAAATCGAATATCGTTTTGGTTTTGGATAACATTCGAAGCAGAAACAATGTAGGGGCTGTTTTTCGTACCGCAGATGCGTTTCGGGTTTCGGAAATTTTTCTTTGTGGCATTACACCTATTCCTCCACATAAAGACATTCAAAAAACAGCACTCGGCGCAACAGAAAGTGTGGCATGGCGTCATGCCGATTCTGCCGTTCAAGCCGTAACAACATTGCGCGAATCAGGAGCCCATTGCTATGCGGTTGAGCAAGTGAAAGGAGCTACATTTTTAGATGAAGTCAAACCAAATCCAACGCAAACTGCAGTGTTGGTATTAGGCAACGAAGTCAAGGGCGTTTCTCAAGAGGTTATTGACGTTTGTAATACTGCGGTGGAAATCCCCCAATTGGGCACAAAACACTCCTTAAACGTAGCCACTTCTGCAGGGGTAGTCATGTGGCACTTCTTTATGCATTTACGCCCCGCCTAAAAGCACATTACGTTAGCGAATACTGCGTTTGAATAGGGACTGTTTTGTCCTCACATTTTGCCAATAATTCCTCCATGCTCTTTTTGGTAATTGGATGAACTTTGGATGGGGCGATTTCAGCAAGTGGCTGCAATACAAATCGTCGTTTTTCCATCGAAGGATGAGGCAAGGTCAAGGCTGCATCGTTTAGGACCAAATCGTCATAAAAAATCATATCTAAATCCAGCGTCCTGTTCTGATAACCCATAGCCGTATTTCGTGTTCTGCCATGTTTTTTTTCAATCTCCAACAGTATTTGCATAACTTTTTTTGGAGGTAGATTCGTTTCTACTGAGAAGCATGCGTTCAAAAAAGAATTCCCTTTAAAACCTAAGGCAGGCGTTTCAACTACAGATGAAACAGCAATAACCTTACCCACACGCTTGGCTACAGCGTCCAGTCCCTGTTGCAAAAAATCAAGTCTGTCTCCTAAATTACTACCTGTCGAAATATAAATCTTTGCCATGTGGCAAAAATGGGGAAAAGAATTGGGAAACCTGTATATTTGAAACTCACACCAAATGTTATGAGTTTTTTTAAAAATTTAATCAGTTCTGCCCTAGGTACTTTTATCGCACTTGGGCTATTATTTGTGTTTCTATTTGTTTTTATTGCAGGCTCGGTTGCTATGCTTGAAGAAGATAGCAAGGTCGTAGAAATTGAAAACAACACGGTGTTGGTTTTGGATATGAAAGTACCCATCCAAGATCGTGAACCACAATCTTTTTCATTTTCGAGTGCCCTTGAGTTAGATCCCGAAGCCTACGGGCTTAACGCCATACTCCCTGCCATAGCAAAAGCTGCTGAAGATGAGCGAATTTCGGGAATTAGCATACAAAACATGAGCGCTTTAGGTGGAACTGCTAACATTTCTGCTGTTCGTGATGCATTAGCAACATTTAAGGAAAGTGGAAAGTTTGTGTATGCCTACGGCGATTACTTTGGGCAAGCGGATTATTTTTTGGCTTCTGTTGCCGACTCTATTTTTGTTCACCCTGAGGGTGCTGTGGATTTTCGTGGGCTTAGTGCCGAAGTAATGTACTACAAATCCGCGCAAGAAAAATCTGGAATCACCATGGAAGTTATCCGTAATGGAAAATACAAAAGTGCTGTTGAACCGTTTTTGGATGATAACATGAGCAATGAAAACAGAGAGCAAATACAATCCTTTTTAGACCACATTTGGGATGAAATACTTGCCGATATTTCAAAAAGTCGTGGCATGACAGCGAAGGAATTAGACCTACACGCCGATAGCGTTGCTGGACTTACGGCACAACGCGCTACGAATGCATCACTGGTTGATGGAACGGCTACGCGCCGTGCCTACAAAGAAAAAATTGCTGAGCGAATGCATGAAGACGATGTGGCGTATGCCAATTTTACAGATTACCTAAGCATTGCAGGAACTAGAAAAGGCAAAGGATCAAACCGTATTGCGGTGGTCTATGCACAAGGAGACATTATGTACGGCGAAGGGGGAACGGATATTATTGGTCAAGAGAAAATCATCAAAGCCCTAAAGAAAATTGGCAAAAAGAAAAATGTAAAAGCCGTAGTGTTACGCGTTAATTCACCCGGTGGTAGTGCGCTGGCGTCCGAGCTTATTTGGGAAGAAATTGAGCACCTAAAAAAGACCAAAAAAGTAGTGGTTTCTATGGGGAATGTCGCCGCTTCAGGTGGGTATTATATTGCCGCAAATGCTGACGAAATTGTTGCCCACCCCACTACCATTACAGGTTCCATTGGCGTTTGGGGATTATTGCCCAATGTGAATCGCTTAGCAAACCGCTGGGGCATTAATGCCGAACAAGTTGCCACAAATAAACGCGCTACATTTTACACCCCATTTGAGCCACTGAGTAATGCCACCAAAGAAGAAATAAAGGTGGGTATCAATCAAGTGTATGAAACGTTTTTGACTCGTGTTGCCGATGGCAGAAGCATGACCAAAGAGCAAGTACATAAAATTGCACAAGGACGTGTTTGGTCGGGTGTTGAAGCAAAAGAAATTGGGCTTGTAGACCATTTGGGCGGTTTGGAAACTGCCTTGGGTCGTGCGGCAGCACTTGCCGAAATTGACGACTATAAAATCAGTACGTATCCAAAATATGACGAAGATTTTGAGCGTATTTTGGAAGAACTGTTTAGTGGTCCTTTTGGCAGTATCAAGCAGCAACTCCCACCAGAACTTGGGCTTTGGCTTACCAACGCAAAAGCATTACAACATCCCGCAAACCAAATTCAAGCACGCCTGCCATTTACCCTTAACATCGACTAGATGCAGGCAACCGTAGCGGCTCGTAGGTTATATTTGTATTTGGCAGCGTTGTTCATCACCTCTTTGGTGGTGTCTAACCTGATTTTTCAAAAGTTTTTTTATTGGTATCCCTTCGATTGGGAAGTATTTGGCTTTCGCCTTTTTGAGCTTTCGGTTGGGATTTTACCTTACCCCATCACGTTTCTAATTACAGATATCATCTCTGAAATTTTTGGTAAAAAAAGTGCCAATCAAGTGGTGGTTGCTGGAATTTTCGCTTCCTTTTTTTCCATTTGGATATTACTTATTTCAGGCGAAGTGCCCGCCATACCTACCTCACCTGTTGACGACGCCACCTTCCACAAGGTTTTTGCCATGTCGCCACTTGCGGTGTTGGCTTCTATGATTGCGTATTTGTCGGCACAGTTTGTGGATATTCGCATTTATCACTTTTGGAAAAATCTTACCAAAGGAAAGCACCTTTGGCTACGAAACAACTTCTCCACTTTTGCCTCCCAAATCATCGACTCCACCACAGTCATCTTGCTCCTTTGTGCATTTGGGCTTTTGCCGTGGGAACTTTTTTGGGGATTAGTGGTGTCAAGTGTGATTTTTAAAATATTAGTCGCCGCATTCGATACGCCGTTTTTGTACCTCTTTGTAGGACTTATCAGGCGCCGATTTAAACTGCAACTGGGAGAAGAAATCCAACTGTAATATGGAGGAAAAAGCTGCCCTTCGAATCAATAAATACCTCAGCGAATTGGGCTACTGCTCTCGGCGTGCCGCCGATAAACTTATTGACGAAGGCAGAATTACAGTGAATGGAAAACCTGTGGTCATGGGGCTAAAAGTTACTGCCGATGATGCCATTGCCGTGGACGGTGTTTCGATAAATAAAAAAGAAAATAAACCCGTCTATATTGCCTTTAACAAGCCTGTCGGAATTGTCTGCACTACCGATACCCGTTTTGAAAAAAACAACATCATTGACTACATCAATTATCCAACGCGCATTTTCCCTATTGGTCGGTTGGATAAGCCATCGGAAGGCTTGATTTTTTTAACCAACGACGGCGATATCGTCAACAAAATACTGCGCGCCCGAAATCATCACGAAAAAGAATATGTGGTTACTGTTGACAAACCCATTACCAAAGCATTTGTGGAAAAAATGAGCAAAGGCGTTCCCATTTTAGATACCGTTACACGCCCGTGCAAGGTCATCCAAACCCATAAAAAAACCTTTAAAATCATACTCACGCAAGGACTAAACCGTCAAATTAGACGTATGTGCGAGTATTTGGATTACAACGTGGTTACGTTAAAGCGGGTGCGGATTATGAACGTTTCGCTAGATGTGGGTGTTGGCAAATGGCGTCATCTGACCAAAAAAGAATTGGTAGAAATCAACCGTTTGGTGGCAGATTCCAAAAAAACCTTCGACGGTTAAGCTACTGCAATAGACACCACGTGTCCTTCGTGTGCGCGAACATTCCAAACGGTATCGTCTTCAAAAATCCAATACTGCCCCTTAATGCCTTTTAGCACGCCCGTGTATTGCGGTGATTTGGAAAGCGTTAGGCTTTTTACCTTTTCGGGAAAGCGCTCCACGGGGTAGT
>JAFMFL010000011.1 GCA_017856205.1 Flavobacteriaceae bacterium | reverse complement strand
TTCAAGTCTCCCTCTCGCTACACAATAAAAGCTTCACTAACAGTGAGGCTTTTTTATTCCTAGATTTCACAACCGTCTAAGCCTACCTGCGGTAGGCAGGGCGAACGAGAGTTCAAGTTGCACCAAAGGCACACAGGCTACCCTATCGATACAACAACCCTTCTTGGCTCAAAATTCATGTGAATGAAGGGTTGGTTTTCTTTTAATCTCAAATCCATTTCTTATTTGTTACACACTTTTCGTAGCAAGGCTATTAATTTTGTCTTTTAAAAGCGAAAGAATTTCTTTTGCCCTTGCTTTAAAATTTTTATCTCCCTCTCTTTTGGAGGCAGCCTCATAAATCACATTGTACAAGATGTCCTTGTGATTTTCATCTTCGATTTGACACAATAAAAATAGTGCTTCAATAGGGTTATAATGTTCCTCAAGTGACCAAAAGTCATCTACTTCATTATTGGCAACATTTATGACCTTATCCATATAGTAAAATGTGTCAAATATTTGCAAAAAAGGCTTGAGAATGGACATCACTATTTTTTTATTTTTTATAAATGTTTTTTTGATAATGTTATCAATGTTATTACAACTATTTCTAGAGTATTCCATATTTCATGCATAAAAACTTTTGTTAGCAAAATATGCATTTTTTACTTAATATACAAACAATTGTTACAACACATGGATATTAATGATTGATATTAACCATCAAACTAAAAACAAGTTATATATTCCATTAAAGTTTTGTGAGCGAAATATTACTACTTCATTATTGGTTTAATTCAAACAGAAAATGTCCCAACAATGCCAAGGCTAAATTCTGCAACATAAAACCAAGACTTAACTGCAATAAGGTTCAACTTAAAACAAGAGTACGTTTACTTTTGACGTCTTCAAATTTCCCAAACTTCTAAGGGCAAATAAACTATATTTATTTTTTTAATCCCTCCAAGGCTTCCACTATCCTATTCAAAGCTTGTTCTTGGGGTGATTCTTCAACGCCTAGCACCAACCAAGAGAGAGAATACTTAGGGTACTTTAATGCCAAAGATTGAATTACAGTATGCGGAACAGATGAACGCCTTCTAAGAGTGGTAGAGAGTGAATTTACGCCAACCCCCAATTCTCGTTCTAGCTTGGAAATTGAAATACCTTCTTGTTTGGCAAGAAGTTTAATTCGATCGTGTATCAATGTTAAAAAATTGTAAACCTTAATCAAAATTAAAAATATTATCCCTTTAAACAAAAGATGATTGGTTTTTATTTTAATAAATTCTCTTATAATTCGCTTTTAGCAGCTAAATTGAAGTTCCTCCAAACTTTTATACCTTTCGTGGGTCTAAACAATAAAATCCCGCATTTGGAAACCGAAGCGCGTATTGTACAACATATCAAAACCAAGCAGTTTGAACTGGCGGTAACCGCGATTTCAAAAGCCTATCACGACATGTTGTATTGGCATATTCGGAAATTGGTAAAGCACCACGATGCTGCCAACGACGCACTTCAAAATACCTATATGCGGATTTTTAAAGGATTGGCAAATTTTAAATTTAAAAGTAGTGTCAAAACATGGTGCTACCGCATTGCTTACAACGAGGCTATTCGGTTGTTGGAGCATCAGCATAAGCTAAGCTATAGCAAAAGCAACGACGTGGTAACCGATTATTTTGCGCACCTCACCGCCGATCCGTATTTTGATTTAGATTCTGCAAGCCATGCGCTGCATGAATCACTATCAAAACTCTCTGAAAAACAACAACGTGTTTTTCAAATGAAATATTTTGACGAGCTAACCTTTGAAGAAATTGCTGAAATTACTTCATGGAACACCAACTCAATAAAAACAGCTTTTTATGCTGCTAAAGAAAAAGTAACTGTACACGTAATGCAAACCATATGAAAAAGGAACATTTACATAACGAACAATTGGGATACCACACGCCCGAAGGCTATTTTGAACATTCCAAAAAAGAAATGCTTAGATTCTTGGAACATCAAGACGCAGAACAAAAACCTGTGGAGTCAAATTGGAAAAAAAGCATCCTTGCCATTGCTGCCGTTGCGGTAATTGCCGTTGGGATTTTTTCTATGAATTTCTATAGCGCACAAAGCGAATCGTTTGAGCAACTTACCATTGAATCATTAGATATTTCTGACGAAGATTTTGATTTGTGGTTTGATGAAAATTTTGTTTTAAATGATGTCTAATTAAAAAGAACCTGTCAATTCGAGTAATTTTGAGGAACTCAAAATTGTATCGAGAATGATTTACATATAAAACACTTGTTTTCGATACTAACTTTTTTCATTACACGCATAAAATTCACTCAAACTGAAGCGTTTTTAAAAACTTAAAAGATTAAATAAAACTATTTGCAAAAACACTGGTCTAAACAACAAATACAAAAAATAAATATTATGAAAGCCATTAAAATCACCACACTAATCGTTGCCATCTTGATTGGGCAAGTTGCCTTAGCACAAGATGATGCAGCAAAAGGAAAACAAAAAATCTACACGCCTGAGCAATTGGAAATGCTTAAAGCACAAAAAGAAGCCGTTAAACAAAACCGTGAAGAATTTAAAGCCAGTCTTTCAGATGAGCAGCGTGCTATTTTGGAAAACAAAGAGCTTAACAGAAAAGAGCGTCAAGAAGCCCTTAGAGCTACATTTACCGATACCCAAAAGGAGTTGCTTAGGGCTAACAGAGATGAAATAAAAGCATTGAAAGAGCAGTTTCGTGCAACCATAACAGATGAACAAAAGCAAGCGCTAAAACAACGCAGACAGCGCATGAAAAATCGCATGCGAAATATGAAAGAGAATAAGGAACAGTTCAAAGAACGTAAGCAAAACTGGAAAGAGCGCAAAAAGAAAAATGGGTAAATCTAAGATGGGGGGCTTTTTGTTCCCCCTTTTTTTTTACTTTTAACCTATGCGTAAAATCACACTCCTTATTGTTTGCATTTCTGCTTTGGTTAGGGCTCAAGAAACTGAGTTAGCCGAAGCAGATGCTATTTTAGACGACCTTTTTGTCGCTGACAGCCTTGATATTTTGGATTTGTTTGATGATCTCAAGAAGCAAGACTATTTGTATGTTACCGTGTTGTACAACAGCAAAACACTTTTTTCAGGTCGGGATTTTGGGGTAGACCAATACAGTGCTTTTCCAAGCATCAGCTACATAGACGGAAATAATTTCTTTGCCAATCTCAGTTCCGGATATTACAGCGGCGTCAGTCCAAATTGGGATTTTGTTACGCTAAGTGGTGGATACTCAAACTACATTAACAAGAAAAAAACACTTATGGCAACTGCTGTGTACTCCTACTCGTCTTACACGCAAGATGTAGCCGACCTGAATAACCAACGCATCACCGCAGGGTTAAGCTACCGCAAAAAATGGTTTAGAAATGCCCTAACTGCAGGTTATTTGTTTGGAGGTGCCAGTTCATCATTTGTATCTAATAACACCTACGTTTCAATTGATATTTTAGACACTAAATCTTTTGATGTTTCTATACAACCCCGATTTGGATTGTTTTGGGGAAACCAAACGGTTACGGAATTAGTTCGTATTAGACCAAGGCAATTTGAGTACGTAAATACAGATTATTTCCAATTACTCAATACTGAGTTTAGCATTCCAATTGAAGTTGATTTTGGAAATTGGGATGTAGAAATTGATTATACCTTTTCAGCACCCAATGCATTACCAGGTGAAGAAGGGCTTCAAAATTCTGGATTTATTTCGTTCTCTGTGGGCTATTTAATAGGTTTATAATCGACACAATCGCAAATGATGGCGCAGGTGTAGTTGGATAAATTTTTGGGTCCATGTCTTATTTAATCTTCCAATAAACATGTGTTTGAAAATTCCTTTTTTAGCTAAAGCGTCAGGAAATTCTGAAAAAAACACATCTGCTTCTTCTCGTGTTTTTTTCCATTTACCCATTAAGTCGTCAACATTCAACTCTTGAGGAAATTGCTGTACTATATCAGGTGCATTAACTTTCAAAAAGCCTATACGAAGCGTTGCAAAAAAAAATATAAATTTTAATCTTGTTCCCAATGAAACACGAACCAAAGCATCAGTGTCTTGGGTTTTGAGTTTAATATAGGCTAACACGCCTCTTTCCACCATCCAACAATGATACAAGTGATGCAAAATATTCCATTTACCTTGTTGGACTTGATGTAATTCCGTGTGTGAAAGTTCATCAAGTTTTTGTTTGATAACAGCTAGGGGCACAAAGGATTCTGTGAAACGCATTACCTTCCAAAATCATCAGAAACACGAACAATATCCTCTTCGTCAGAAGGGTTCATGGCATCGGTATGCTGCCAAATTTCAGCAATTAAGGCACGGTTTTGCAAGCCCACCAAACGATGGCGTTCACCTTGTTGCAAGCGCACTTGATCCCCTTCATTGAGCACCTCCACTTCACCTATCTCATCTGTAGCAGAACGAACAATTCCGGCAGTGCCTTTATAGACACGCCAAATTTCAGCACGACGGTGATGATACTGCCATGATAGACGAACATTAGGCTCAACAATCAAAATTTTAGGACTTAGCTTCCCTCCTATTCGTAGTGAATCTACATCTAATCCTGAGAAAAATTGATTGGCAAAATCTTGCGCCTGAGCTTCATCAATTACCAAAAATCCGCCCCAAGGACGATTAAAATCATGAGCTACCACACCAAAGCCAAGATCTTGAATATGTACTTTTATTTCCTGAAAAGAATCCATTTTTATTTTTTACAAAAATAACACAGTAATTTTCTGTTTCATAGTTTAATATGTAATGTTTACAGTAAATAATTATATTTAATGAAATTTTTACAATATGTTTAAATTGTTATATGGAAAACTTTTGGATGAAAAAACCAAAAAGTTCAGCGAAAAAATTATCATTAACATTGCTATTGTAAGCTTTATACTTCATTTGGCTGTGATAGCGCTAAATGATTTAAATCTTCTCGGTACGTTTATTTCTGGAGAATTGTTTACCAATCCCATTTCAGCAATTTACACACCTTTTTCCTTCATTCTGATTTATGAAGTATATCTGTTGATATACTATTTACCAAAGTCCATGACCATATACATTGGAAAACAATATGAGATTATCATGCTTATCATTATTAGGAGACTTTATAAGGACTTATCAAATATTTCACTTGAAGGAAACTGGATTGAAAACACACAGAATCTTCAATTTGTATATGATATTGTTGCCACTATAATATTGTTTTTACTCATCCATTTGTTCTATAAAATGAATAAGTTTAGAGTCCGAAAATTGCTAAAACTCACCGAAACGAAACCGGAATTAATCCGATTTATAAAGTTCAAAGAGGCACTTGCGGTACTTCTTGTTCCCACCTTTATTGTCATTGCCCTATTTAATATACTGGATTGGGCAACACATGTAACTGAATTACAATCTGGGTTAAAGCAAGGGTTAGATGTTAATGCTGTTTTCTTTGATGATTTCTTTACTGTATTAATTTTAGTAGATGTATTGTTACTATTGTTTTCGTTTACGCACACGGACAAGTTTAACAAGGTAATTCGAAATTCTGGGTTTGTAATTTCCACCATTTTAGTCAAGTTATCCTTTAGTGTGACAGGGTTGCAAAATGTGGTGCTAATTATTTCTGCCGTTGGATTTGGGGTTGCTATTTTATGGATTCATAAATTATTTGAACAAAACAAGCTTCCCTCTAATTACTAAAAAACCTACACCAAGTAAGTTTTGCATAAACTCGAAAAAAACAGGTTTGAGGTTACCTGAGTGTTCAAGGATCCGCATTGGCGGCTTGCTTTAGCACTCAAAACTCACCTCTTCGAATTAAATTAACGTTGAGTTTATCAAAAAATGTACCTGATGTAGGTAGGGCATTAAGAAGGCATTTGCGCCTCTAAATACTTTTTTAAATATAATACTTTTTTCTGAATTTCAGTTTGGTTATTAGCTGATGCATCTTTGTCTTTACTTGCCTGTACTGCAATTTGTAGGGCACACATTGCCAACACATCTTGCTTGTCTTTAACCGCATAATTCTTTTCAAAATGCTCCACCATGGCGTTTATGCTTTTAGCAGCTTCCCGCAAAAGTGCCTCATCCCCTTCTGGGACACTTAATGGGTAAACTCTATCAGCGATGGAAAGTTTAATTTTTTGCATCAGTCTCCAATTTCAAGTTGTGCAATACATGCATCAACTTCGTTAATCAAGGCATCTATATGGTGAAGTGCACGTTTCTTTGCAGCGGCATCCCCAGTGTTTATGCCTTGTGCAGATTTTAGTGCATCGTATTTTTCTTGCCAGTTGCGCGACATCTCTTGTTTCTTTTCTAGCTTGCCAACAGTTTCTGCCAACGCCTGCTCAAGCTGCTGGTTTTTCTGCTCTAACGCACGTAAGTTATCCACCAATACATGTAATTGGCTTTCTAACTCTTCCAAATGCTGAATCATTTCCATAAACGTGAAATTCAACCCAAATGTACCTAAGCTATTACGTTTTTACAAGTATAACGGCATAAGGTTTGTACAATAATGGTGTACATTTGTTGATATGAACCACAAAATCTTACTTTTTGCACTACTTTGTTGTATGCTTTTAAAAGCACAATACTACCAACCTCCAGTTGACATTCCCATTCAATTATCAGGAACTTTTGCCGAACTCCGTGGGACGCATTTCCATGCAGGAATCGACATTAGAACCCAAAGCAAAGAAGGCTTACCATTGCGTGCCGTGGATGACGGCTATGTGTCGAGAATAAAAATTCAGCAAGGCGGATATGGAAAAGCACTATATATCAATCATCCGAATGGTACCACAAGCGTATACGCCCATATGCAACGTTACAGCAACAAAATTGTACCGCACATACGCAAAAAACAATATGCCAAAAAAAGCTACACCATTCATTTTTATCCAGAACCAACCGATATTACTATTAAAAAAGGGGAAATCATTGGTTACTCTGGCAATACGGGCTCATCGTTTGGCCCGCATTTGCATTTTGAACTGCGCAGCAGCGCAAATCAAATTCCGTTTAATCCCCTCATCGATAATATTTTTGTGCCAGACTCAAGAAGACCTGTTATCAAGCAGGTTTTTGCGTATCCAATTGATGGGGTTGTAAATCAATCGGAAGAAAAAATTCAACTCAATTTCACCCAAAAAAACGATAGTCTTTATGTTGCTGACACGGTTGTTGCATTGGGTAAAATTGGTTTTGGGCTAGAACATTTTGACCAACAAGATAACTCCTACAACAAAAACGGAACATTTAAAATTTTGGCAACACTTAATGGAAATCAACACTTTTCGGCTCGTTTTGATACCCTTTCTTTTGACGATACAGCTCATATGCATAAACTCTTGGATTATGCACATTATGTGGAAACCAAAAAGAAAGTAATGCGTCTTTTTAATCCGTTTGTGGAAGCGGTCCCTTTTGTTGATTTTTCCGAAAATGGATGGGTATATGTCCAAGAATCGGAAAGCGCTACATACACCATAACCCTCCGTGATGTAGCAGGAAATAGTACTTCGTTAATCATTCCAATTATTGGAAAAAAAGAAGAGGTTTGGGTGCAAAAAAAGCCCCCACAAAAAGGAAAAACAATTCACCCCAACAAAGATTATCTTTTTGAGTTTAATCGTGCTAAGTTGTATTTAGATGCTAAAACCTTTAGTGAGCCCACTCCACTAGATGTTTTTATGGATCAGGATACCCTAAAAATAGAAAATCCGTATGCATATTTCAACAAACCCTACAAACTCACTTTTGAAAAAAAAGACACTATTAAAGGTGAATATCTTGCGCTAAAACATAAAAATCAATGGGGATTTATTACCAAAAGAAATCCTAAAGGGAATTTTACCGCCAAGCTGAAAAGCACTGGGGCAATTGCTGTACTTCAGGATACCATCCCTCCTACCATAACAGATCAAAAAAACATCAGCAACCGGTGGATTTCATTAGAAAAAGACATTCGCTTTACAATCATGGACAAGGGTTCAGGTATAGATCGTTATGAGGGATACCTAAACGGAAAATGGATATTGTTTGAATACGAGCAAAAAAAGAATCAACTAACGTTTCGATTCAAAGATCCCATAAAACTTTCGCAAGTAAAGCATAAATTAAAGCTAATTGTTTGGGATAAAGCGGGTAACAATACTACATTTGAAACAATGTTTTATCGTAAAGAATGAAAAACCTTGTTGCAGTACTGTTGCTTTGGCTGTGTTCATTAGGAATATTCGCACAAAATGCTACAATTCAGGGCGTTGTTACCAATGCTAATCAACAACCGATTCCTTTTGTAACCATCACGACTAATCTTGGGCTGGGTACTACCACAAACGAAAACGGTTTTTATCGGCTTGATGTACCAACAAGTAAGCAAGTTGAGCTAACATTTTCTCACATATCGCACAAAAACGTAACTGTATCAATAAATGTAAAACCTAATAGTTCCAATGAGCTTCATCCCGTAATGAATACCAAAACGGAACAAATTGGCGAGGTTGTGGTACAAGGAAACCGGTCAGCAACGGTACGTGGCGTAACAGTGCTATCGCCCAAAACCATACGCGCCATTACGGGTGCTAATGCAGGAGTTGAAAATCTATTGCTGAGTTTGCCCGGAGTAAATTCCAATAATGAGCTTAGTACTCAATACGCAGTTAGAGGAGGAAATTACGATGAAAATTTGGTCTATGTAAATGGAATTGAAGTATATCGCCCTACCCTTATTAGAGCAGGGCAGCAAGAAGGGTTGAGCTTTCTAAACCCAGACCTTATCCAAAATGTGGTTTTTAAGGCAGGTGGTTTTGAAGCCAACTATGGCGATAAACTATCTTCAGTTTTGGACATCACCTACAAAACACCTACTGATACCCAAACGAGCATTGAGGCGAGTTTGCTAGGTGGAAGCATTAGTTACGGTACATCTAAAAATAATTGGTCTGCTATTGCTGGAGCGCGCTATCGGGACAATCAGTTACTCGTAAATCAAAAAGAAACGAGTGCGCAATACCAACCTTCTTTTGCTGACCTACAAACCTTTATTACCTATCAAAAAAAGGAATCTTGGAAGTTTCAGTTTCTGGGATCGATATCGAGAAATGATTACAATTACGCACCACAAACACGACAAACCAATTTTGGAACACTTACTGAACCGCGTGCGCTTTTGGTATTCTACAACGGCGAAGAGCAAGATGTTTATCAAACCTATTTAGGTGCCTTAAAAACCACTTTTCAACCCAATAACAAAACCCAATACACACTAACCGCATCGTTGTATCACACCAAAGAACAAGAATATTTTGACATATTGGCGCAATACTTATTGGGCGCCCCTAGCACAGATATTGGCTCTGAAGATTTAGGAGAAATATCCTTTGCCGAAGGAGTTGGAAGCCAACACACGCATGGTAGAAACGACTTTGATGCCCTTATCAGTTCTGTAGATATTTCAGGGAAGCATCAAGGAGAAAAGCAAGAATTGCGTTGGGGAATTCAGTTGAAGTCTGAAGATATTCGTGATCGCATAGTAGAATGGGAAAAGGTAGATTCAGCTGGATTCTCCATTCGTCCACCAGCCCTTATGGCAAAAAACAATCAACCTTACGAGCCGTTTGAAGGTCCTTTGGTCTTGTTCAATAATATTAGAGCTACACAACAAAGCACACTAAATAGAATTTCGGGCTATTTGCAATGGAACAATCGCTTCATGATGAACAACAGCGTGGCATGGCTATCGGCAGGTGTGCGTTTACACCATTGGGAATTAACAAATTTCAACAACTCGGGGAGTACATTTATTAGTCCCCGTGTTCAGTTGAGCCTACAACCTGTAAAAAACCCAAATGTGGTTTCTCGCTTATCGCTCGGAAGCTATACCCAAGCACCTTTTTACAGGGAATTAAGAGACCGAAACGGAAACATAAATCCCGACGTAAAGCCCCAGCAGTCCCTTCATATTGTTTCAAGCCAAGATAGAAAATTTTTGCTCTGGAATAGACCCTTTGTGTTTCAAGCTGCTGCCTATTACAAGTATTTGTGGGATGTGAATCCGTACACATTGGAAAACGTTCGGATTCGTTATTTGGCAAATAACAACACCAAAGCATGGGTCTATGGATTAGATATGCGCCTTAATGGCGAATTTGTTCCAGGAACAGAATCTTGGATAAGTTTGGGGGTATTAAAATCGGAAGAAAATCAAAACAACAGAGGAAAAATTGCTCGCCCAACAGATCAGCGTTTGAAGTTTGCCATGCTGTTTCAGGATTATGTGCCCAGAATGCCATTTTTAAAAATGAATCTAAACTTAGTCTATAACACAGGTTTACCAGGTGGGTCACCTAGCTATGCTGACCCCTACAATTATCAAAATAGACTTCGTGATTACAAACGTGCTGACATTGGCTTTCTATATGTCATAAAAGACGATAACCGCTTTAAAAACACCTTCCGTGCTTTTGACGAACTGCAAATTGGTGTTGAAATCATCAACGTGTTTGATGTGCAAAATGCCATTACCAATACTTGGGTACGAGATGTATATACCCAGCGTCAATTTGGTGTTCCAAACTATATGACACCTCGTGTGTTTAATGTAAAACTGAATGCACGGTTTTAACTATTAGCATACGACAGCAAAATATCTACCAGCTTATCTACTTCTTCCTCTGTGTTGTGTGGTGAAAAAGAAAAACGAAGTGAAGGTAATTTATTCTCCTCAAGAGAAAGCAATGTTTGCAACACATGCGACCCTGACTCACTCCCCGACTGGCAGGCACTACCTTTTGAGCAACAAACACCTTGTAAGTCTAGGTGGAAAGCTAATAGTTGCGCCTTTTTTTCATTCATGGGAAGACGTGCGTTAACAATGGTATGGGTGCTAGACTCCATAGTGGCACATGCGCCATTAAACCTAGTTCCTGGCAAGGCTTCTTGAAGTTTTTTTAAGCAATATGCCTTTAATGATTTTAGTTTTGCAGTGTCCGCTTGCATGGTTTCATAAGACATGCGCAGCGCCATTTCCATCCCTACAATATTGTGTACCGATTCTGTTCCGGCACGCATACCACGTTCTTGGGCACCACCCAAAAGCAACGCCCCCAGACCTGTTTGTTTGCGAACATACATAAACCCAACTCCTTTTGGTCCATGGAATTTATGTGCAGATGCAACCGCAAAGTCAATCGGCAATTCCCCTAATTTCAATGGAAAATGTCCAATCGATTGCACGGTATCCGAATGAAAAAGCGCATCGTATTTCTGACAAAGATTGCCAACTGCCTCTAAGTCTAAAATCGTTCCAACTTCATTGTTTATATGCATCAAACTAACCAATTTTTGTTCTGGAATTTCCGAGAGCAAGCGTTCCAAATCGCTCATGTCTGGAAGTCCATTTGACAGGACTTTCACCATGTGAAGTGTAATCAAGCCTTCTGCTGCTAAATGTTCCAGTGGGTGTAAAACCGCATGGTGCTCTATAGGAGAACTGATAATATGTTTGATTCCCAAATGATGTACAGCACATTGTAAAACAGTATTGTCACCTTCAGTACCACCCGAAGTGAAAATAATTTCTTGGGGTAAGGCACCCAGTTGTTTGGCAATGTATTTTCGGGCAGATTCAACTTTTGCTTTTGCAGCACGACCCGCTGCATGAACAGACGAAGGATTACCATAAAATTCCTTCATGGTTTGGTTCATGACATCTACTACTTCTGGGAAAATAGGTGTAGTTGCAGCGTTATCGAGGTAAATGACCGCCATCGGATTTATTTTGGCTCAAAAGAACGTAGCGTCTTGATAATAATATCCACACAAGCCATAAGTTGGTCTTCTGTCATAACTAACGGTGGTGCAAAACGAATAATGTTCCCATGTGTAGGTTTAGCAAGTAAACCGTTTTCTTTAAGCGCCAAGCATATATTCCAAGCGGTGTCGCTGTTGGGTGAGTCGTTAATGACAATTGCGTTTAGCAACCCTTTACCTCGAACAAGCGTTACAATGTTGCTCGTTTTGATATAATCATTCATGGCATTACGAAAAAGTTGCCCAAGCTTACGAGCATTCTGAGCAAGATTTTCATCCTTTATCACTTTCAAAGCCACCGTAGCTACCACTGCAGCAATAGGATTTCCGCCAAATGTGCTTCCGTGTTCGCCCGGCTGAATGACGTTCATAACTTCATTGTTTGCTAAAACTGCCGAAACAGGATAAACACCTCCGCTAAGAGCTTTTCCCAAAATCAAAATATCTGGCGCAGCAAACGTATCGGGTTGGCGCAAACAAGAGGACTCGCAATCGCAATTTCCACAAACCGCTAATAATGAGCCTGTACGGGCAATTCCTGTTTGAATTTCATCAGCGATAAAAAGTACTTCGTTTTCGTTACACAACTGCTGAACAGCACGTAAATAGTCTTCATCAGGAGTGAAAACCCCAGCTTCACCTTGAATTGGCTCTACAAGAAATCCAACGATGTTATTGTTTGACATAAAAGCCGCTTCGAGGGCTGCTATATCATTGTGCGGAATGGAAATAAATCCAGGTGTGTAGGGACCAAAGTCTTTTTTGGCAACCTTATCGTCTGAAAAAGAAATGATGGTTGTGGTTCTTCCATGAAAATTACCATGACAAACCACAATTTGGGCTTGCTCTTGAGGAATTCCCTTTTTTTGCACACCCCATTTTCGAGCAATTTTGATGGCGGTTTCAACGGCCTCTGCACCCGAATTCATGGGAAGTATTTTGTCAAAACCAAAATACTTAGTTATAAACGCTGCAAAAGGCCCAAATGCACTGTTGTGAAATGCACGGGAAGTTAGACATAATTGCTGCGCTTGGTATTTTAAAGCATGTACTATTCTTGGATGACAATGCCCTTGATTTACCGCAGAATATGCGGATAAAAAATCAAAATACTTTTTGCCTTCAACATCCCACAAATAAACGCCTTCACCTCGATCTAAGACAACGGGCAACGGATGGTAATTATGTGCACCGTGCTCGTGTTCTAAATCAATGAATTGGTCAGTAAGTGAAATTTTTGTGGACATGTAGCAACAAAAGTACTAAAGCCAATGTCAATATAAAAACTAAACCTTGGTTTCGTACGTTTTTTCAATAAAATCAACAAGTGCTCTATATCCCTTCCTTGAGATAAAGATTTTTTTTCCATTTGAAAGTACAATGGTGTATTGCGCATTTCGTAAAATGGATTTAATGGCAGAAACACACACTAAAGAAGTCCTACTTACACGAAAGAAAGATTTAGTGGGCTGTAGCTTTTTTTCAATTTCTTGTATTGACATATTCACAAGCATAAAATCATTCTTTTCATGACTTTTAAGTATCATTTCGGCTTTATCTTTTCCTTTATGTATTTCCACGCAAATGATATCGTCAACAGAGATAAAATCAATTGAAAATCTATCTGAAAATGTAAATCGACGAGAAGGACCTCCTTTTACTGCATTGAGTTGTGTTAACAAATCGGGGTCAAATACCTGTTTACCGTTAATGCTTTGCAGTTTTTTCTCGATTTTATTTACTGTAGCTATTAAATCTTGAATTTCAAGTGGTTTTAGTAAGTAATCAACCACTTGATAACGAATTGCCCGAAGTGCAAATTCGTCATGCGCTGTACACATCACAACTTGCATTTCGTTACAACTAACTTCATCCAAAATATCGAATCCACTACCCTCATCAAGGACAATATCTAAAAATAAAATATCCGGTTTATTAGATATCAAATACTTTGTGGCATTCTTTTTTTTTGAAAAAGACGCCTCAAGCTTAATATTTGGGCAATACTTTTCTAAGTAATAAGAGAAAAGTGCGATATTGCGTGCCTCGTCATCAACAATTACTGCAGTTAACAAGCTGTGTTTAGTTTAAATCGGCGTTAAAAGTATAACATTTTTTTGAATATCTCTAATATTTGTTAGTATATTAAAATTTAAATAATTAAAATGATTCGCTGTGATGAAACATCTTTCGAGTGTACATAATAGCAGTATTAAAGAACTCATCTCGTTGCAGTCGAAAGCCAAAACACGGACTGAAAAACAACAGTTCGTGGTAGAAGGAAGGCGAGAATTATGTTTAGCAAACCTATCTGACTATGCCATTAACACCCTTTTTTGGTGTCCAGATATTTTTAAGGAATCTGATTTTTTAACTTGGGTTGAACAATTTGATAAAAGTATCAACATCACATCAGTTTCATTAACTGTTTATGAAAAACTCGTTGTTCGGGAGAATACAGAAGGAGTTGTTGGAATTGTAAGTCAAAAAAACAATCCGTTGGAATCTTGGCAATCCAAAAGCAAAAACCCTTTAATTCTTGTTTTAGAATCTATTGAAAAGCCAGGCAATCTGGGCGCAATTTTAAGAACCGCGGACGCCTCTAGTGTTGACTCAGTAATCATAACTGAACAGCACACTGACATATACAATCCGAATGTGATTCGATCAAGTGTAGGAGGTTTTTTTTCGGTTCCCATTTTTGTGTGCTCCAATGAGGAAGCACACGATTTTCTAAAGAAAAATAACGTAAATACATATGCGGCATCACTTCAAAAAAGCATAAACTATACCCATGTAGATTACACGCAACCTACAGCTTTTGTTATGGGTAGTGAGGCTAAAGGCTTAAGCTCTTTTTGGTATCAACAAGCAATAACTCCCGTTAAAATTACTATGTTAGGTAATGTAGACTCGCTTAACGTTTCTGTTGCTACAGCAATTTTGACCTATGAAGTAATTCGTCAGCGGAATAGTTAATTTTTGTATCTTTAACAGATGCAGACGAAAGAAGTTAACGAAAATGCACTTATAGCACAGGAGTATAAAAACTTGCTGCGCAATACGTATTTATCATTGTCTGCAGCAGATAAAAAATTGATTCGGCTGGCTTTTGAGACCGCTGTTAATGCGCATAAAGACCAACGGCGAAAAAGTGGTGAGCCATACATTTTGCACCCTATTGCTGTGGCCCAAATTGTAGCCGATCAAATTGGACTTGGTGCAACGTCTATTGCTGCGGCACTACTGCATGACGTGGTTGAAGACACTTCGTTAACCCTCGACGATATTGAACTCATGTTTGGTGAATCTGTCGCCAAGATTGTTGATGGGCTTACAAAAATCTCAAAGCTTAGTAAAGATAAGCGGGTTTCAGTTCAGGCAGAAAATTTCAAAAAAATGCTCCTAACCATGAACGACGACGTTCGGGTTATTCTCATCAAAATTGCGGACAGGCTACACAACATGATGACACTTGCAGCCATGCCTGAAGAAAAACAAGTGCGCATAGCTTCCGAAACCCTTTACATCTATGCGCCGTTGGCGCACAGAATTGGCATGTACAACATAAAAACACAACTAGAAGATTTAGCACTTAAATACACTGAGCCAGAAGTTTTTGCTGATATCGAGCAAAAAATAAAAGAAAGTAAAGAGGAGCGTTTAGAATATATCAACAGCTTCACCGAAGAGTTGCAAAGCCATTTAAACAAAGAACGTATTAAGTTTAAAACAGAAGGTAGATTTAAAAGTATTTTTTCTATTCGAAGAAAAATGCAAATCAAAAACAGAAAATTCGAGGAAGTTTTTGACCGATTTGCTGTTCGTATCATTTATAAAACAACCCCTAAGCAGGAAAAGTTTCTGGCATGGAAAATTTATTCAATCGTAACTGATCATTTCCAACCCAATCCCACACGTCTTCGTGATTGGATTTCTTCCCCTAAATCTACAGGATACGAAGCACTTCATATTACGGTGGTTGGGCCGGGAAGTAAGTGGGTAGAGGTGCAAATTCGTTCAGAACGCATGCACGAAATTGCCGAGAAAGGCTATGCCGCACATTTTAAATACAAGCATGGAAAACAAGATGAAGGAGGCATGGAACTTTGGCTCAACAGGTTGCGCGAAGTTTTGGAATCGCAAGACTCAGATGCCGTGGATTTCGTGAAAGAGTTTAAACTAAATCTATATGCTAGCGAAATTTTTGTTTTTACACCCCAAGGAGATTTAAAATCACTTCCTAAAGGAGCCACACCTATTGATTTTGCTTTCTCAATTCATAGTGAGGTAGGGAAAAATACTAGAGGTGCCCGTGTAAACGGAAAAATTGTTCCACTTAATTTTGAGCTTAGTAGTGGTGACCATGTTGAAATTATTACATCTGAAACCGCCAAACCTAATGCCAGTTGGCTTGATTTTGTTATCACTTCCAAAGCGCGTTCCGCCATTAGAACTGCCCTGAGATCTGATGAAAAAGAAATTGCAAACGAAGGCAAGGAGCTATTACGTCGAAAATTGCGTCAAATGAAATTTAAATTCAATGACCGCATTATTAACGCAATGGTTTCGTATTTCAAGCTCAAAACCAGCTTAGACTTGTATTACCGTATTGGTATTGGCACGATTGACAACAAAATGCTAAAAAAGTTTGCCTCTGAAGAGAATAATCGTTTTTATCAATTGTTCAGGCGCAGACCCTCAGACAAACCCAAACAACAAACATTAGACAACGGTCAAATTTCATCGTTTTACGACATGCTTGTTTTTGGTAAAAATCAAGAAACCCTAGCCTATACGCTTAGTCCTTGTTGCAATCCTATAGCTGGCGATGAGGTGTTTGGTTTTGTTTCTATCAATGACGGCATCAAAGTGCACAAAAACGAGTGTCCAAATGCCATTAGCTTGCACTCCAATTATGGGTATAGAATTGTCAGCGCCAAGTGGGTTGATTCATCAAAAGGTTTCTTTACGGGAAGTATCCGTCTTTCAGGAATAGACCGGCTTGGGCTCGTAAATGAGGTAACCAATTTAATTTCAAATGCACATAATGTTGACATCTCTCAAATTCATTTTGATACCGAAAACGGCACCTTTACAGGCGATATTAAGCTTCATGTGCGTCATGCCTCAACACTTTACATGCTTGTCAGTAAACTAAAAAAAGTTCCTGGAATCGATAAAGTAGTACGGGATTGAAATCGGTTGCGTATCTTTGTTTTTTGGGTTTATCTGAATGGAAAACGAATTTGAAATAGTCAAGAATGTTTTTGTCCAGTTTTTGGACAGCAACGGGCATCGAAAAACACCCGAACGCTTTGCCATTTTAGAAGAGATATACTTAAGCGATGAGCATTTTGATATTGAATCGCTTTACATTAAGATGAAAAACAAAAACTATCGTGTTAGTCGTGCTACTTTATACAATACCATTGAGCTTTTATTGGCTTGTGGGCTAGTTCGCAAACATCAATTTGGATTGCAGCATGCGCAATATGAGAAGTCATATTTTGACAAACAACACGATCACGTAATTCTAACCGATAGCGGTGACGTAAAAGAGTTTTGCGACCCTCGTATTCAAGCAATAAAAAAAACAATTGAAGAAGTTTTTGATATTGATATACACGCACATTCCTTGTATTTTTACGGCACCAAAAAAAACACTAAATAACAACCATTCATGGCCATTGACTTACTCTTGGGCTTACAGTGGGGCGACGAAGGAAAAGGCAAAATTGTTGATGTACTCACTAAAAAGTACGATATCATTGCGCGCTTTCAAGGCGGACCCAATGCAGGACACACACTAGAATTTGAAGGAATAAAACACGTTTTACACACCATTCCTTCAGGAATTTTTCATCCAAAAGCCATCAATTTGGTTGGAAACGGGGTCGTGATTGACCCTGTAATTTTCAAGCAAGAATTGGAAAACTTAAAGCCTTTTGACATCAATGTACGTGAGTCGTTGTTGGTGTCAAGAAAGGCGCATCTGATTTTACCCACACACCGCTTATTGGATGCCGCATCTGAAATGGCAAAGGGAAAAGCCAAAATTGGCTCTACACTGAAGGGGATTGGCCCAACATATATGGATAAAACAGGCAGAAACGGTATTCGCATCGGCGATATTGAACTCTCGACATGGAAAGAAAAATATGCACTTTTACGTGATAAGCACCTTGCCATGATTGACAACTTGAAGGTTTCTCTAGAATTTTCAATAGAGGACTTAGAGGCGGCTTTCTTTGATGCAGTAGCGTACTTAAAAGCTGCGGTTTCTTTTGTTGACAGTGAAGAATACCTTCGCGTTGCGCAACAAAACAAGCAACATATTTTGGCAGAAGGCGCGCAAGGGTCGCTGTTAGATATCGATTTTGGCACCTATCCGTTTGTAACTTCATCTAACACAACTGCTGCGGGTGCATGTACCGGGTTAGGTATTGCTCCAAATAGAATTGGTGAGGTTTTTGGAATTTTTAAGGCGTACACCACTCGTGTGGGAAGTGGCCCTTTCCCAACCGAGCTTTTTGATGAAGTGGGCGAAACCATGGGGCGTGTTGGGCATGAATTTGGTGCTACTACAGGTAGGGCAAGACGCTGTGGGTGGCTTGATTTAGTTGCCTTAAAATACGCTGTGGAAATCAATGGAGTTACCCAACTTATGATGATGAAAGGCGATGTGCTTTCTGGGTTTGACGAACTTAAAGTCTGTACTGCATACACATATCAAGGAAAAACTATTGAGCATCTTCCCTATTCATTAAATGCCGATGAAGTAACACCACAATATACCACTTTGCCGGGCTGGAAAGAAGATTTGACACGTATGCGTAACGCAAATGAGCTGCCAAAAACGTTCAATGAATATGTGGCATTTATTGAAGATTTTGTGCAAACACCCATTAGCATAGTATCCGTTGGGCCAGACAGAAGCCAAACCATTTTTCGCTCGCCTGAATAAACACAAATGAAGCCTGTATTCTATTCTTGCTTGCTGTTGCTTTTGTCTTTTGGATTGCGTGCACAAGAGCAAGAAATTGAGATACGAAAAGCCGGATCTTTTCAGTTAGATCAAGAAAATTTTCCAGGCGCAAATATTCTTACACGTAGCAAAACCCAACAAGTGCATTTGGTACATCAAGGCATGGATGTGTGGTCAGACAAAGCCTTTTTTTACAAAACTGAAAACAGGTTTAATGCCACAGGAAATGTGCGTATTCAGCAAGGAGATAGTTTAGTACTTACAAGTAGATTCGTCAACTATGACGGCAACAGCAAGCTTGCCGTTGCAAAAGAAAATGTAGTCCTAGACAACAAGGAAATGCTACTCAAAACCGATACGCTTTATTTTGACCGTATTGCCGATAGGGCATATTACCCTTCAAACGGAACGGTGTATGATAGTCTTACTACGATTAAAAGCAAGCAAGGAACATATATCTCGGAAAGCAAAAAGTATCAATTTGAACATCAGGTTGTAATTACAAATCCTGACTTTAAGGTGACTTCTGCTCGCATGGACTTTTACACTGAAAGCAAGCACGCCTTTTTCTACGGAAAAACAACAATTATTGGAAAGGATTATGTAGTGCGCTGCAAGAAAGGATTTTACGATACTCAACACAAATTAGGGTACTTTAAAAAAGAAGCCTCGGTTGATTACGATAATCGAAATATTGTTGGGGATAGCATCTACTTTGACGATGCAAAACAGTATGCTGCTGCTACAAAAAACATTCGTATCACCGATACCACAAACAACACTTTTTTAACAGGAAATTACGGGCAAGTTTTTAAGGCGCAGGATTCCGCAATGGTAACCCACAGGGCGGTGGCTATCAATTTGGTAGAACAAGATTCTCTTTTTATTCATGCCGATACACTTATTGCTACTGGACCACCCGTTGAACGAGTGCTAAGGGGATTTCACGACGTGCGAATATTTAAAGAAGACCTCAGCGGCAAAGCCGACTCCATTCATTTTAATCAAAAAAACGGACGTGCTAAACTTATAAGACGCCCCATGAGCGATAAAGAATTACAGTTTTTAACCCCTCAGGAAATTGCTGATAGAAATCCAATTTTGTGGTCAGATGAAAGTCAAATGACTGGTGATGAAATTCATTTGACCATAGACATGGAAAAAGAAGTTTTGGATTCGCTTTTGATTTACAACAACGCATTTGTCGCTGAGCAAGATACTCTCGATGTTGCTAACTTCAATCAAATTAAAGGATTGCAGCTTAAAGGAAAGTTTAATGGGCAAAGTTTAGAAACAGTTGATGTCATTCAAAATACCGAAATGGTATATTATCTGTACGAGGACGAAACTCTTGATCTTGTAGGAATTGACAAAGCGATATGTAGTGCGTTACGCCTCACTTTTGAAGAAAGCGCCATTGATAAGGTCACTTTTTTTACTGATCCAGATGGCGTAGTTTATCCGCCAGAGGAGCTACCCGTCAACACACGTCAATTATTAGGATTTTCATGGCGAGGGGATGAGCGTATCAATACAAAAGAAGATTTATTTCACGGTGTAGATTTGGAACAATTCACCATGCAAGTGACACCTAAATTGCCAAAAATACCTTTAAAACCAAAACAATAAACGCCATGCAAAAATTAGCGTCATTGTTTGAAAAACATCAAGCCCAAACAACACCCTACCCTATGGGCTTGGAAATTGTTCGCGCTAAAGGTTGTTATTTATACGATCAAAACAATAAACGGTATTTAGATTTAGTTGCGGGCGTATCGGCGTGTAGTTTGGGGCATAGGCATCCAAAGGTGGTGCGTGCCATAAAAAAGCAATTACGAAAATATTTACATGTCATGGTTTACGGGGAATTTGTACAAAAAGAGCCTGTATTGCTAACTAAGTTGTTAGCGGAACATCTACCCGAACCCCTAGACACCACTTATCTTACCAACTCAGGTACAGAAGCCATAGAAGGTGCGCTAAAGTTGGCAAAACGAGTTACAGGGCGAGCTGAAATCATTGCTGCCAATAACGCCTACCACGGCAATACCATGGGCGCCATGAGTGTTATGGGCTATGAAAAAAGAAAAAGCGCATACCGTCCATTAATTCCGGGGACTACATTCATTGAATTTAATGATGTTAAAGCCATAGAACGCATTACAACCAAAACTGCCGCTATTATTTTAGAAACGATTCAAGGTGGGGCGGGATTTATAAAACCACAAAAAGGCTATTTAGAGAAAATTAAAAAACGTTGCGAAGAGGTTGGAGCATTATTAATTTTAGATGAAATTCAGCCTGGAATGGGCAGAACGGGAAAGTTATTTGCCTTTATGGACCACAATATTGTTCCTGATGTTTTGGTTACCGGAAAGGGACTGGGCGGCGGTCTTCCAGTAGGTGCTTTTATCGCGGCGCAACATCACATGGCGCAACTAAAAGAAGCTCCCTCGCTCGGTCATATCACTACTTTTGGAGGAAATCCAGTAATTGCAGCCGCATGTAGGGCTACACTTTCTACTATTCTAAACAGTAATTTGATGACAGAAGCGTTAGTAAAAGAACAGCTTTTTCGTGAATTGCTCGTCCACAAAAAAATTAAAGAAATCAGAGGAAAAGGGTTGATGTTAGCACTAATTATGGATTCGCCTGAAAGTGCGCAACATGCTGTAAAACATGCACTTAAAAACGGCGTATTATTGTTTTTCTTGCTGTTTGAGCCCAAAGCTGTTCGCATTTCGCCTCCGTTAACTATTACAAAAAAACAAATACGACAAGCTTGTGAAAAAATTCTACACGCACTTGATTGTTTAAGCTGTTGATTACTTTGTTGAAAATTATAGGGTTAAACTGATGTACGCTTAAAATCTTAATTATAGATTTATATCAAAATCATAGTGATGGATTTTCATTTTGGCGATTTTTCTGACCTCCCAGTTTCACGATTTGAAACGATGTTGAAAACGAATGAAATCCAGTTTTTTGACGCTACTGAATTTGAAGAAATTGGCCAATATTATATTGACATTGCCAACTTAAGTATGGCAAAAAAAGCGATTGAAGTTGGGTTAAGTCAGCATCCAGACTCCACAGAGCTTACCCTTTTACTTGTTGAGTATTATATTCTTACAAACACATACGAGGAAGCAAGGCTATTGTTAGATAATTTGTTAACCCTTGAGCCCTTCAATGAATATGCGTACCAACACTTAGCTGTAATTCAATCAAAGTCGAACGAGCATCAAGAGGCCATTGAAAGCTTAAAAAAAGGGTTGTCCTTTAGCAATTTTAAATACGAATTTCATTCGCTTTTGGCTATGGAGTACTTACATCTTGACGAATATTTTATGGCAAAGGAGTATTTCATCAAGTGTTTAGAAGCAGAAGTTACTGACAATCATGTATTATACAATATCATATACTGCTTTGAGTCATTAAATGATACGGACGGAGCCATTGCCTACATGAACGAGTTCTTGAACAAAGACCCATACAACGAAGTAGCATGGCATCAATTGGGACGACAGTATTTGGCAAAGAAAATGTATGAACAGGCCATCACAGCCTTTGATTTTGCTATCATTTGCGATGAAACTTTTATTGGGGCATATCTCGAGCTAGGCAAAGCCTTGGAGCATTTAGGAAGATTTAATGAGGCCATAAATCATTACGAAATTACACTTAGCATTGACGATCCAACTGCGTTTGCGCTGTTGCGTATTGGTGAGTGTCATCTCAAATTAGGTAACGAAGTTTTGGGTGTAAAATTCATTAAAAAAGCCATCCACGAAGATCCAATATTGGATAAAGGTTGGCTATCACTTTGTGAATTTTATATGCGGAAAAATGCATATGCAAAGGTGTTGCATTACATTAAAAAAGCGGTGAAAATCGACAATACACATGTGCGTTATTGGCGGCTTTATGCGCAAGCAAACAAAGCTTTGGGCTTTTTGGAAGAAGCGCACTTGGCTTATGAACGTTTAGTCAATTTAGGAAATTACGAAGTAAAAACATGGTTAGATTGGTCTCAAGTGCTGCTACAACTTCAAGAATATGAAAGCGGTATCAAGGCATTGCGCCAAGGGATTGAATTTCACCCCGAAAACAGCCAATTACACTACATGTTAGCAGGGTTTTATATGATGGAAGCTAAAGCTAGTGAGGCGTCTTTCTTCTTGAAAAATGCCTACTCCATTAACCCAAAGGACTTGGATGTTTTTTACGAAACTTTTCCTACTTCAAAAACTTCACCATTAGTAAAAGATACCTTAGCACAATCGTAGTTTGTTTGTAGCTATTGCGTAGTTTTACCATTCAATTTAAGCCATTTGTGAAATGAAAGAGGCGTACAAACAACACCTTGTTACTTACTTGAAGGGCATGGCTATGGGCGCAGCCGATGTGGTGCCGGGAGTTTCTGGTGGTACCATTGCGCTGATAACGCATATTTACGAACGTCTTATCAATACTATTGATACCATTTCCATAAAACTTGTTTTACAACTTTTTACCTCAAAACGTAAAGAAGCATGGAATAAACTAGACGGAAGTTTTTTACTTGCGTTAACTCTCGGGATTGGTACAAGTATTTTGCTTGCCACAGGGGGTATTTCATGGCTTCTTGAGCACTACCCTATTCCCCTTTGGGCATTCTTTTTTGGACTGATTTTAGGCAGTGCTTTTGTGCTAAAAAAAGCCATTAACCAATGGAGTATTACTTCGATCTTAATGTTGTTTTTGGGTGTATTTGTTGCCTTTGGCATAGGTTTGGTTGCCCCCACCCAAGGATCAGACAATCTAATTTATCTATTTTTTTGTGGTATGCTTGTTGTTGTAGCTATGATACTTCCAGGAATTTCGGGTGCTTTTATTCTAATTTTATTAGGGGCTTATCGCACAGCATTAGATACCGTTGACCAACTAAAGGCATTTGAACTCGAAGGATTTATAGTGTTTGCCGTTATGGCAAGTGGCGGCTTAGTAGGATTAAAAGTTTTTGCAAAGCTACTACGCTGGCTATTCACCAATTACAAAAACATGGTTTTGGCAACCATGACGGGCTTTCTATTGGGGTCTTTGTACAAGGTGTGGCCTTGGAAAGAAGTTACCCAGTACTACACCAATAGCAGTGGTGAACGCACGCCCTTAACTTCAGTTTCTGTAGTTCCAGATGTATTAACCGCAGATACGCAAGTAGTCCTTGCAGTAAGCACTTTTATACTTGGGCTTGCCTTATTGTTTTTCTTGGAGTATTTAAGCAAAAATAAATCCTATGCATAACCGTTCTTTTTCAGATTATGGATTGCTTGTACTTAAAGGGATTGCCATGGGTGTTGCCAATAAAATTCCAGGTGTATCGGGGGGTATTGTTGCAGTAGTAACAGGTTTTTACAAAGAGCTCATTTTTTCATTTCAACGCCTAAATTTTAAGGCGGTGTATTTACTTTTTAGAGGACGTTTTCGTACGTTTTGGCAATATATAAACGGTACATTTTTAAGCGCCTTACTACTTGGAGTTGTTCTTAGTTATTTCACCCTCTCGCTGCTATTGGACGTTGCGCTATCTACCTATCCACATCACGTTTGGGCAATTTTCTTTGGCTTGGTTTTGGCATCAGCACTATTATTATTTAGAGACTACAACACATGGCACGCCAAAACTATTGTATTTGCGATCATTGGACTTGCCGTTGGGGTTGGGCTTAGCATTTTATCACCCTCAGAGCAAAATGCTTCTTTGTTTTATGTGTTTTTATGCGGGATTGTCAGTATTGTAGGCATGACCTTGCCAGGGCTTTCTGGATCTTTTCTACTAATACTCATGGGGAATTATACCTTTCTTTTGGTGGATGCAGTAAATGGGTTTGGCAGGTGGGTTATTTCTCCTTTTTCACATACAGAAATGGGTTCACAAGATGCTCATTATGCACTGATTTTTGGCGTATTTTTGACAGGCTCATTAGTAGGTATAAGCGGTTTGTCGGCTCTTATTCATCGCATTCAACAAAAAGCTAATGACGAGTTACAAGCCACGCTAATCGGCTTTGTATTTGGTTCTTTATTCATACTTTGGCCCACCAACAGAACGGTCCTTGCAGAAGTACCTATTTCAGGGCATTCGCTTTTTTGGATTATTTTTTGGGGATTAATTGGATTGACAATCGTTTTTGTTTTGGATTATTATGAACGAAGAAAATAAGCAGCTTTATGGGCTTTTAGGGCGAGGTATTGATTACTCATTTTCAAGAGCCTATTTTTCGGAGAAATTTAAAGGGGAGAAGTTACTGCATTGCAGTTATGAGAATTTTGATTTGCCCAATCTTAATGACTTTAAAGAAACACTTCAAACACCTCATTTGAGGGGTATGAACGTAACCATACCCTACAAGCAAGAAGTTATGGCGTTTTTGGATGATTTGGATGAAGTTTCAAAAGCTATTGGCGCAGTAAACACCATTGTTTTTGAGAAAAATGGCACAACCAAAGGCTACAACACAGACCACATTGGATTTAGCGAAAGTATTATGCCATTACTTCACGAACAGGTCACTGATGCGCTTATTTTGGGTACTGGTGGCGCGTCTAAAGCCATTGTATATGCGCTGAACAAAATGGGCATTCGTACGCAATATGTTTCAAGAAAAGGCTCAGATATTGCCATAGGGTATGATGAGATTTCAGCGGAATTGATTAAAAAACACAAACTTATTGTAAACTGCACACCACTGGGTACATTTCCAAACGTTGAAGAAAAACCAGATTTAGATTATGCCTCACTAACTCCTAATCATGTGCTCTTTGATTTAATCTACAACCCTGAGGAAACTGCTTTTATGAAAGAAGGGGCAACTTATGGGGCTACGGTTTCCAATGGTCTGGCCATGCTTGTAGGGCAAGCAGAGGCTTCATGGAAATTATGGAATCGTTAATTTTTTTGACCCCTTTGTGATAAATTGTATATTCGACATGATTTTAAAATCATGACTATGTTGGAACACACCGACAACGACTCGCTTAAAGCGAACGAAGAAACCGTAAGTGAACAAACTTCTAAACAGGCTCCAGAAAATGAAACAACACCTTCTGAATCTGTTGAGGACACCCCTCATTTGGAGGTAGAAACTATTGATGCAACCGAGGATAATTCTGCTGATAAAACGGAGAGTGAAGAAATAGCAGCAGATGAGACAGTATCAGAAGATTCTGAAAAAGAGTCAAAAGAAGCTGAGGAGATAGAAAAGTTTGAAGCAATGGAATTTGAAGAATTGCTTAGCTTTTTTGCAGAAAAACTCAAAACCGAATCTGTTCAACATTTAAAACCAACCATTGAGCCGTTGGTAAAAGTGTTTAATCAAAAATTAGCAGTTGAAAAGGCAAAACAAAAAGAATCGTTTTTAGCTGAAGGAGGAAATCCGGATGCGTTTTACTTTAATCCGCCCATAAAAAAAGAATTTAATGAGTTATTTAGACGCTACAAATCAGATCGCGGCACCTATTACCGAAGTCTAGATGAAAAGCAGCAAAAAAACTTAGCTTATCGTTTAGCGCTTATCGAAGAGCTAAAAGGGCTTATCAACGTTGATCAAAACATCAATACAACCTACAATCAGTTTAAGGATTTACAAAAGCGTTGGAAAGAATCTGGGCAGGTTCCACGAATGGAGGCTAATAATATCTGGAAAACATACCATCATCACGTAGGGCATTTTTACGATTTTTTACACCTAAATAGAGAGTTAAGAGAATTGGATTTTAAATTCAATTTAGAAGAAAAACTAAAAATTTGTGAACAGGCAGAAGCGTTGGCAGGAATGGAAGATATTTCCAAAGCATTTCGTCACTTACAAACGCTTCATAAAAAATGGAAAGATGAGTTAGGACCTGTGGACAAAGAACACGGTGAAGAAGTCTGGGAGCGCTTTAGTGAGGCTTCCAAAATTATTCATGACAAAAGAAGGTATTTTTTAAAAAACCAAGAAGAGATTTATGAGGCTAATCTGATGAAGAAACAGGCTATAATTAAGCAAATAAAAGACTTATTAGCCACAGAAATTTCTTCAAAAACCAATATTCATCAGTTTACAAAAACCTATGAAGGACTCAGGGAATCATTCTTTGAAGTGGGAAAAGCCCCAGCAAAAAAACGAGATGACATTTGGGATGAATTCAAAAAAACAACAAAAGTATTTCGCAAAAAGCGAACACTTTACTATAAACATTTAAAGCGCATTTTTGCCGAAAATATTGAAAAGCGAAAAGCGCTTATTGAGCAAGTTCAAGCATTAAAAACAGAAACAAATTTTAAAGAAACTACTCCCAAAATTATCGCATTACAAAAAGAATGGAAAACAACATTCCCAGTGAGCAGAAAAGATGATGGGGAATTATGGAATACATTTAGAACTGCGTGTAACGAATATTTTGACCAGCTTGACGCAACTCGAAACAAAGCGAGTAATGAGGAGCAGGAACATTTCGCTCAAAAATCTGAACTGCTTGATAAGCTAAAAAAAGCGTTAGATGACAATGACGAAAATCTAGAAATTGACACAATTGTTAGCAATTGGAATAACATTGGACGTGTACCCAAAAACAAATCCAGAATTGAGCAAGAGTTTAGTCGGTTAGCTGAAAAAGCTTATAAATCTTCAGGGCTATCTAAAGCTGAAATCACACAGAAAAGTTATCAAAATAAATTGGATGGAATGCGCGGAAATGATGATACCATTCGCAAAGAAACCCATTTGCTTAAACGCAGAATTGATGAAATCAAACAGGAAATCATCCAACTTGAAACCAATCTACAGTTTTTTGGAAAAAATCAGGAGAAAAATCCAATTGTAATTAAGGTTAAACAAGATATCACAAAACATAAAGAGCGTTTAGAAGAACTAAAAGAGAAAAAACGATTAGTTAAGCAACTCCAAAAGGACTAGCCCACCGCTTTTTTTGCGGCTTGCCAAAGCGACTCCCACTGAGCAGCTGTTAATGAGTTTATTGACAAGTGTTGCGACTTAGCCGCTTCTTCCATCGCTGTAAAACGCATCCTAAATTGGTTATTGGTAGACGCTAATGCATCGTCAGGGTTGATGCCAAGAAAACGTGCATAATTAACAAGCGAAAAGAACACATCGCCAAGTTCGGCTGCAATTTTCTCTTTGTTGTCTTGTGTAATTTCGTGTTCCAATTCACGAAGTTCCTCTTTGATTTTTTCTTTTACTCCATCAATGGAATCCCAGTCAAAACCAATGCCAGCAGCTTTGTCTTGCATACGGCTTGCCATAATCAAACTTGGTAAGCTTTTTGGCACTCCTGAAAGCACACTGTTGTTGCCTTCTTTGAGTTTTAGCTGCTCCCAATTTTTTTTAACCTCCTCGTCATCAGCTACAGAAACATCTCCATAAATATGCGGATGGCGTTGGATAAGTTTTTCTGAGATAAAATTTGCCACATCGCCGATATCAAACGCATCTTGCTCACTGCCAATTTTGGCATAAAAAATAATGTGTAAAAGCACATCACCCAACTCCTTTTTAATGCCGTCCAAATCTTCTTCCAATAGTGCTTCGCTAAGCTCGTAGGTCTCCTCAATAGTTAAGTGCCTAAGCGACTGAAAGGTTTGTTTTTTGTCCCATGGACAACCTTCGCGAAGCTCTTCCATTATGGTCAATAAACGATCAAGTGCTTTTAGCTGTTGGGTGCGTTTGTTATCCATTAGCGGATGTTGTTTTTATTTGGAAAACGCATGGGGTAATCGGCGTTAATTTTTCCTTTAGAAATTTGTGACAGCTTTGTTTTCAGCAATTTCTTTTTCAGCGGTCCTAATTTGTCGGTAAACAAAATTCCTTCGATGTGATCGTATTCGTGTTGAATAATTCTGGAAGCAATGCCGCTATATTCTGCGTTTACGAGCACAAAATCTTCATTGTAATATTCAATCTCAATTGTAGTCAATCGAGTAACGTCTTCTCTAATATCTGGAATGCTCAAACAGCCTTCGTTAAAGGCTTCTTGTGGGCCGCTATAGGATACAATTTCAGGATTTATAAAAACCTTTTTAAATTCTCGCAACTCACGTTGCTCGATGTTATCTATACTTTTATCATTTGCGAAAGGACTACCATCTACCACAAACAACCTAACAGATTCGCCAATTTGAGGTGCAGCCAAGCCCACGCCATGCGCAGCATACATGGTTTCCCACATATCACCAATGAGTTTATGAAGGTTTGGGTGTTTTTTGGTAATGGGCGCTGCCTTCTTTTTTAGCACTGGGTCGCCGTATGCAACAATAGGGAGTATCATAATTTTTGTTGTTGATCTAAAAATCCCTGCAAGATAAGTGTTGCGCTCAATTTGTCAATGATTTCTTTTTTTTGGCGTAATTTTTTGGGTGCGCCACTTTGAAAAAGTGCTTGTTGTGCCATTTTAGACGTATATCGTTCATCAAAACGAACAATATCAAGCGAAGGAAACTCACGTTTAATCTTTGCTAAAAAAAGAGCGATTTTGGACTCTATTTCAGAGGGTGTGTTGTCGCGTTGCTTAGGTTCTCCAACAACCAAAGTCGTTACTTTTTCTGTGGAGGTGTATGTTTTAATAAATGGAATCAATTTTTCTGGAGGAACCGTATCCAATCCAAAAGCACAGGTCTGCAATGGGTCGGTAACCGCAATGCCGCAGCGTTTTGTTCCATAATCTATTGCCATAATACGTGCCATGTGGCAAAGTTAGGTAATGATTTTTTGAGAATGCATCAATGGGTTTGCTTTCAAGACTGTATCTTTGAAAAAAAATTACATGAGCAGAGCATTAATTGAAGCCGCTTGGGATAACCGCGCACTATTACAAGAAGAAGAAACACAGGCTGCTATTCGTTCTATTATTGAGCAATTAGATCAAGGAACATTACGAGTTGCCACACCAACCGCAAACGGTTGGGAAGTAAATGAATGGGTAAAAAAAGCCGTAGTGCTATACTTTCCCATTCAACAAATGGAAACCATTGAAGCAGGTCCGTTAGAATTTCACGATAAAATTCCACTCAAAACCGGTTATAAAGAAAAAGGTATTCGCGTAGTGCCGCATGCCGTAGCACGAAAAGGCGCATACATTTCTGCAGGAACGATTTTAATGCCTTCATATGTAAATATTGGTGCTTATGTAGATGAAGGTACTATGGTGGACACTTGGGCAACGGTAGGAAGCTGTGCTCAAATTGGCAAAAACGTACACCTTAGTGGTGGTGTGGGCATCGGCGGTGTTTTGGAGCCGCTACAAGCTGCACCTGTGATTATTGAGGACAATGCTTTTATTGGCTCGCGCTGTATTGTAGTTGAGGGCGTTCGTGTAGAGGAAGAAGCTGTTTTGGGTGCCAATGTGGTATTAACAGGTTCTACTAAAATTATTGATGTTACTGGTGAAACCCCTGTTGAGCTAAAAGGACGTGTGCCAGCACGCTCTGTAGTTATTCCGGGTAGTTATACCAAAGCATTTGCAGCAGGAGATTATCAAGTGCCTTGTGCGCTAATCATTGGCAAACGCAAAGAAAGCACCAACAAAAAAACATCGCTAAACGATGCGCTTAGAGCGCATAATGTTGCGGTGTAATAGGTATGATCAGTGTTATTATTTCACATTATAACAATGTTGCAAATCTTGCACTAATTCTCGATGCGCTTTCCAAACAAAGTGCTTCAGGTTTTGAGGTTATTGTGTCTGAAGATGGACAAGACCCAAAAACGGCTGCATTTTTAGATTCACATCGATATCCCTTCCCACTCCAACACACTACCCAAGAAGATATTGGGTTTCGAAAAAACCGCATTCTTAATACTTCTATTCAAGCTGCAAAAGGTTCGTTTTTAGTTTTTATTGACGGCGATTGTATTCCGCACAAGCATTTTGTTAAGGCGTATCAGAAAGTAAAAGAAACCAATAAGATTTGTTATGGAAGACGGGTAATGCTTTCTGAAAAAATAACTGCAACGCTCCAAAAAAAGATGCAGTTTGATGGATTGTCGCTATTAGATTTGATTTTAGGAGGTGCAAAAAAGTGTAAGGAGGGTATTTATACGAATATTCCACTAAGCACAAAAGAACGAGGGCTAAAAGGGTGCAATTGGGGAATTAAGAAGGATTTATTAGTTCAAATCAACGGATTTGACGAAGCTTACGTACATGCTGGTTTGGGTGAAGATTACGATATTGAGTGGCGTCTTGAGAGTGTTGGTATAAAAAAATACTCAATGAAAAATAAGGCAATAATTTATCACTTACATCATAAAAGGACATATAGCCAAGAAGGTATAAAAATTAATTTTAAAATTTTTCGAAAACGAGTTGAGTTAAACGAGTTCGTGTGTAAAAATGGAATTATGAAAATCTAACGCATTAGAATATAGTTTTTATACCCTAAATCAATACCAAAGTATTTTCGCAAAATGTGTTTAATGCGTTTTTTTAAAGATGGATTGTTCATCGAAACATCGTAATCAAATTCCCAGTTCAAGCGATCTATCCTTGGTTGAATCAGCTTAGGATGTTCAGAATTAAAACGCTTCAACTCACCCACGTGCTCTAAATAATCAAATGAATCACCAGGAAATGTTTTTTTTATCCATTCGTTATCGTGATAAAACTTACTTGAATTTTGAAATTTCTCCTGCATAACTTTTGGAGGTCTAACGTGTCCGTAGTGATAAATTGTAGCATCTATTTGCTTTACTTTTAGTTTTTGATTGTCACCTTTTCTAAAGCCTTGAGCGTCTTTGTAAGAGAATATAGTGGGATTATACTTTAAGATTCTAATTTCTTTAGGATACCAAACATATGACTCAGCCACATAGTTGTATGAACCATAGAAATGGAGATAATTAAATAAAAGACCCTCAACTTTAGGGTTGTTGTGATG
>JAFMFL010000010.1 GCA_017856205.1 Flavobacteriaceae bacterium | reverse complement strand
TCGCGGAGTGTGTACACGTGTGTACACCACAACCCCTAAAAAACCAAATTCCGCGATGCGGAAAGTGGCTAGGGTTCGCCTAACAAATGGGAACGAGGTTAACGCCTATATTCCAGGTGAAGGTCACAATTTACAAGAGCACTCTATCGTACTTGTACGGGGAGGGCGTGTAAAGGATTTGCCAGGAGTTCGTTACCACATTGTTCGTGGTGCGCTTGACACCGCAGGTGTTGAAGGTCGTTTACAGCGTCGATCCAAGTATGGTGCAAAGCGACCTAAAAAGTAATAGTAGCGAAAAGATAACATGACGTTCAAGCTTGCTTGAACCACTCAAACCCAGAATATGAGAAAAAGACAGGCGAAAAAACGCCCTCTACTTCCCGACCCGCGATTTAATGACCAACTGGTCACGCGATTTGTCAACAACCTGATGTGGAACGGGAAAAAATCCGTAGCATTTAAGATATTTTACGATGCCATCGATATCGTAGAATCCAAAAACCAAAACGAAGAGAAAGACGCACTCCAAATATGGAAAGATGCGCTTTCTAACGTAATGCCGCACGTAGAAGTGCGTAGTCGCCGTGTGGGAGGAGCTACTTTTCAAATTCCCATGCAAATTCGTCCAGACCGAAAAATTTCTATGGCCATGAAATGGCTTATCGGTTATGCACGCAAACGCAATGAAAAATCTATGGCGCAAAAACTTGCTGCCGAAATTATTGCTGCCGAAAAAGAAGAAGGTGCTGCCGTTAAAAAACGTACAGATACCCATAAAATGGCAGAAGCGAACAAAGCCTTTTCACATTTTAGATTCTAAAAAAGTAGCATAACAATCATGGCAAGAGATTTAAAATATACACGTAACATTGGAATTGCAGCGCATATTGATGCTGGAAAAACCACTACCACCGAGCGTATTTTATACTACACTGGCGTTAGCCACAAAATTGGAGAGGTACACGATGGTGCCGCAACAATGGACTGGATGGAGCAAGAACAAGAACGCGGCATTACCATTACTTCTGCGGCTACAACTTGTGAGTGGACCTTCCCAACCGAGCAAGGTAAACCTGTTGAAGGAGCAAAAGAGTATCATTTTAATATTATTGACACTCCCGGGCACGTTGACTTTACTGTTGAGGTGAATCGCTCACTTCGTGTATTGGACGGACTTGTATTTTTATTTTCTGCTGTTGATGGTGTAGAGCCTCAATCTGAAACCAACTGGCGTTTGGCAGACAACTACAAAGTGCCACGCATGGGCTTTGTAAATAAAATGGACCGTCAAGGATCAAACTTCCTGAATGTATGTACACAGGTTCGAGAAATGCTAAAGTCGAATGCTGTGCCAATCGTACTTCCTATTGGAGATGAAGACAACTTTAAAGGGTGTGTTGATTTGGTTAAAAACCGCGCAATCATTTGGCATGAAGAGAACATGGGTGCTACGTTTGACGTGGTTGATATCCCTGAGGAAATGAAAGATGAAGTTGAAAAATTCCGTGGCGAACTTATTGAAGCCGTTGCGGAATACGACGAAAATCTATTAGAAAAATATTTTGAAGATCCAGATAGTATTTCTGAGGATGAAGTGCACAATGCATTGCGTGCAGCTACCCAAGACATGAGTATCATTCCTATGATTTGTGGTTCAGCATTTAAAAACAAAGGCGTTCAGTTTTTGTTAGATGCTGTTTGCCGCTATTTGCCTTCCCCCGAAGATAAAGAAGCTATTCTAGGGACTAACCCAGATACGGGTGCTGAAATTTCACGTAAGCCTTCTGTAAATGATCCGTTCGCCGCATTGGCATTTAAAATTGCTACAGATCCATTTGTGGGTCGTTTGGCATTTTTCCGCGCGTATTCTGGTCGTTTGGATGCGGGTTCTTATGTACTGAACAACCGTTCAGGGAATAAGGAGCGTATCTCACGTATCTACCAAATGCATGCTAATAAGCAAAATTCCATCGACTTTATTGAAGCTGGAGATATTGGCGCTGCGGTAGGTTTTAAAGACATTAAAACAGGAGATACCTTATCTGCTGAAAAGCATCCTATCGTGTTGGAAAGTATGGACTTCCCCGATCCGGTAATTGGTATTGCGGTGGAACCAAAAACCAAAGCGGATGTGGATAAGCTAGGTATGGCGTTGGCAAAACTAGCCGAAGAAGATCCAACCTTCCAAGTAAAAACAGACGAGGCTTCTGGTCAAACAATTATTTCAGGAATGGGTGAGCTTCACCTTGACATTATTGTTGATAGACTTAGACGCGAATTTAAAGTCGATGTAAATCAAGGACAACCTCAAGTAGAGTATAAAGAAGCGATTACGGCTTCCACCGATCACCGCGAAGTGTATAAAAAGCAATCGGGAGGTCGTGGTAAGTTTGCCGATATCGTATTTACACTTGAGCCTGCCGAAGAAGGTAAATCGGGTCTTGAGTTTGTTAACGAAATTAAAGGAGGTAACGTTCCAAAAGAATATATCCCTTCTGTTGAAAAAGGATTTAAGGAAGCGATGAAAAACGGTCCGTTGGCTGGTTTTGAGGTTGATGCCATTAAGGTTACCTTAAAAGACGGTTCGTTCCACCCTGTGGATTCGGATTCACTTTCATTTGAATTGGCTGCAAAAATCGGATACAAAGCTGCCGCAAAATCTGCTGGTGCAGTTATCATGGAGCCGATAATGAAATTAGAGGTACTAACTCCTGAAGAAAACATGGGAGATATAGTAGGTGACCTTAACCGCCGTCGCGGTCAAGTGAACAGCATGGATGATCGTGCTGGTTCTAAGGTTGTCAAAGCCACTGTACCGCTTTCTGAAATGTTTGGATATGTAACATCATTGCGTACCCTTTCATCTGGTCGTGCAACTTCTACTATGGAGTTTTCGCACTATGAAGAAACACCACAAAATATTTCATCTGATGTAATTGCAGCCGCAACAGGTCAGAGTTAAATAGAGAATCGATGAGTCAAAAAATTAGAATTAAACTTAAATCGTACGACCACAATTTGGTAGATCGCTCTGCTGAGAAAATTGTGAAAACCGTAAAGTCAACGGGTGCTGTGGTAACGGGTCCTATCCCTTTGCCAACACACAAAAAACTTTTTACGGTATTGCGCTCACCACACGTAAATAAAAAGTCCCGTGAGCAGTTTCAGCTAAGCTCGTACAAGCGTTTGTTGGACATTTACAGTTCTTCATCCAAGACCATTGATGCCTTGATGAAGTTAGAGTTGCCTAGCGGCGTAGAAGTAGAAATTAAAGTATAACACCCTAAGGGAGTAAACATTCAGATTATGTCTGGTTTAATAGGTAGAAAAATTGGTATGACAAGCATCTTTGACGAGAATGGGAAGAATCTTCCCTGTACCGTTATTGAAGCAGGTCCTTGTGTTGTAACACAAGTCCGTACGAAAGAAGTAGATGGCTACGAGGCGTTGCAGCTTGGTTTTGATGACAAGCCCGAACGAAATGTAACCAAAGCCGCTGGCGGTCACTTCAAAAAAGCAAGTACAGCACCAAAGCGTAAGCTTGTAGAATTTCAAGGTTTTGATGAGGAGTATAAACTTGGAGATACCATTACTGTGGATCATTTTACGGCAGGAGAGTTTGTGGACATTACAGGCACTTCTAAAGGAAAAGGATTTCAAGGAGTTGTAAAGCGTCATGGTTTTGGCGGTGTTGGTCAAGCCACACACGGTCAGCATAACCGTTTACGTGCACCAGGTTCCATTGGAGCTGCTTCTTATCCAGCTCGTGTATTCAAAGGAATGCGCATGGCAGGTCAAACAGGAAACGAAAAAGTTACCGTACAAAACTTGCGTGTGCTTAAAGTAGTTCCTGAAAAAAATCTAATAGTGGTTAAGGGCTGTGTTCCTGGTCACAAAAATGCGTTCATTTTAATTCGTAAGTAATGAAAGTAGCAGTAGTTGATATTAACGGAAAAGAAACTGGACGCACCATAGCGCTTGATAATTCCATTTTTGGTGTTGAGCCAAATGAACACGCCGTGTATTTGGATGTAAAACAATATTTGGCGCATCAGCGTCAAGGTACGCACAAAGCCAAAGAACGTGCAGAGATTACGGGTAGTACGCGTAAAATTAAGCGTCAAAAAGGTACTGGTACTGCTCGTGCGGGAAGTATCAAAAACCCATTATTCCGTGGTGGTGGTCGTGTGTTTGGACCTCGTGTTCGTTCATACAATCAAAAAGTGAACAAGAATGTAAAGCGTTTGGCACGCAAGTCTGCGTTTAGCCTTAAGGCTAAACAACAAAACATTACGGTTGTAGAAGACTTTCAGTTTGATACACCGAAAACTAAATCGTTTCAAGCAGCGCTTAGCGCACTGGGAATTGCCGATAAGAAATCACTTTGGGTATTGGGTGCACCAAACCAAAATGTTTATTTGGCGGGAAGAAACCTTACTTCTACGGAAGTGCTTACTAACGATGAGTTAAACACATATAAAATTATGAATGCGCAGCATTTGGTACTTGCAGAAAGTGCCGTGGCTGCCATTGAAGCTAATCTGAGTAAATAACACACGATGAGTATTTTGCTAAAACCTGTCATTACCGAAAAAGCAACCCGCGAAAGCGAGCTGCGCAATCGTTATACGTTTTTGGTAAACCCAAAAGCCAATAAGGTAGAGATTAAAAAAGCGGTTGAGGCTGCTTATGGTGTTACCGTAGAAAAAGTGCGTACACTTAACTACGGACCAGAAAGACGATCACGCTATACCAAAAATGGTATTCAGCACTCGAAAACCAACGCTACCAAGCGCGCAGTTGTGGAAGTAGCCGAGGGGGAAAACATTGATTTTTATAGTAATTTATAAACCCATAGGATGTCAGTTAGAAAACTCAAACCTATAACTCCTGGACAGCGCGGTAGAGTGGTAAATGGAAACGACGCCATCACCACTGATAAGCCGGAGAAAAGCTTGCTTGTTCCGAAAAAACGTTCAGGTGGTCGTAACAACAGCGGACGCATGACGTCGCGCTACATTGGTGGTGGACACAAGAAACGCTACCGAATTATCGATTTTAAACGCAACCGTTTTGACGCTCCTGCTGAGGTTAAAACGATTGAGTATGATCCAAACCGCTCTGCATTTATTGCACTTACGCAGTTTGCCGATGGCGAAAAGCGTTACATCATTGCGCAAGCTGGACTAAAAGTTGGTCAAGAAGTGGTGTCAGGCGAAAAAGCACAACCTGAAATTGGGAATGCAATGCCGTTGGCTAAAATTCCTTTGGGCACGATTATTTCGTGTATTGAATTACACCCAGGACAAGGAGCAACCATTGCACGAAGTGCAGGTGCTTTTGCACAGCTTATGGCGCGCGATGGCAAGTTTGCAACAATTAAATTGCCTTCTGGTGAAACCCGTATGATTTTGACCACTTGTTTGGCTACAATCGGTACGGTTTCAAATTCAGATCATCAGCTGGTGGTTTCTGGAAAGGCAGGTCGCAGCCGTTGGTTGGGTCGTCGTCCAAGAACACGCCCAGTAGTGATGAACCCAGTAGATCACCCCATGGGTGGAGGTGAAGGACGTGCTTCTGGAGGTCATCCACGTTCGCGTAATGGTATTCCTGCAAAAGGCTACCGTACACGTAACAAAAACAAGGCGTCTAACAAGTATATTATTGAACGTAGAAAAAAATAAGCAATGGCTAGATCACTAAAAAAAGGACCTTACGTACACCATAGCTTGGTAAAGAAAGTGCAAGCGAATGTAGATTCAGGTAAAAAAGCCGTGATTAAAACATGGTCACGTGCTTCTATGATTACACCTGATTTTGTTGGTCAAACGATTGCCGTGCATAACGGTCGTCAGTTTGTTCCTGTGTACATCACCGAGAACATGGTAGGACATAAGTTAGGTGAGTTTTCACCAACACGCTCGTTCCGTGGTCATGCCGGAGCCAAAAACAAAGGAAAAAAATAAGCCATGGGAGTTCGTAAAAGAGAAACAGCAGCACAGCTAAAAGAAAATCGAAAGCACATTGCTTTTGCTAAACTAAACGATTGCCCAACATCGCCTCGTAAAATGCGTCTTATGGCGGATTTGATTCGTGGCGAAGGCGTTGAAAAGGCGTTGTCTATTTTGCGTTTTAGCGCAAAAGAATCGTCAAAACGTTTAGAAAAATTATTACTATCGGCTATTGCCAATTGGCAAGCCAAAAACGAAGACGCTGATGTTGAAAAAGCAGGTCTTTATGTAAAAGAAATCCGAGTGGATGGCGGTACTATGCTTAAGCGTTTACGCCCTGCACCACAAGGAAGAGGTCATCGAATTAGAAAACGCTCAAACCACGTAACACTCGTGCTAGGAGCTAAAGATAATGCGCAAAGCGAATAACGAATATGGGACAAAAAACAAATCCAATAGGCAATAGATTAGGTATCATCCGCGGATGGGAATCTAACTGGTACGGAGGAAATGACTATGGCGATAAGTTAGCCGAAGACGATAAAATCCGTCGCTATGTTCATGCACGTCTCGCCAAAGCAAGTGTTTCGCGTGTTATTATTGAACGCACATTAAAACTTGTTACCGTTACTATTACTACGGCACGCCCTGGTATTATTATTGGTAAAGGGGGTCAAGAAGTTGACAAACTAAAAGAAGAGCTTAAAAAGATTACGAGCAAAGAAGTTCAATTGAACATTTTTGAAATCAAGCGCCCAGAGCTTGAGGCTCAATTGGTTGCAGCAAGTATTGCCCGTCAGATAGAAAGCCGTATTTCATATCGTCGTGCCATTAAAATGGCAATTGCCGCTGCTATGCGTATGAACGCTGAAGGGATTAAGGTGCAAATTTCAGGTCGTTTGAACGGAGCTGAGATGGCGCGTTCTGAAAGTTATAAAGATGGACGTATTCCATTATCTACCTTCCGTGCAGATATTGATTATGCACTTGTAGAGGCACATACCACCTATGGTCGTTTAGGTATCAAAGTGTGGATTATGAAAGGAGAAGTTTATGGTAAGCGTGAGCTTTCGCCACTTGTGGGTATGAGTTTGGGTGCTGCCAAAGGAAAAAACGAAAAACGCGGTGGACGTAGTCCTCGCCGTAGAAAATAAAGTTTAGGTCATGTTACAACCGAAAAGAACAAAACACCGCAAAATGCAGAAAGGCCGCATGAAAGGCCTATCGCAGCGTGGACATGAATTATCGAATGGAATGTTTGGAATCAAGGCACTTGATTCCAAATTTATTACCTCGCGCCAAATAGAAGCTGCGCGTATTGCTGCCACACGATACATGAAACGTGAAGGTCAGTTGTGGATTAAAATATTTCCAGATAAGCCCATCACTAAAAAACCACTTGAGGTACGTATGGGTAAAGGAAAAGGGGCGCTAGATCACTACGTTGCTGTAGTAAAGCCAGGACGTATTATTTTTGAGCTTTCTGGAGTGCCTATTGAAGTAGCAAAAGAAGCATTGCGCCTTGCGGCTCAAAAGCTTCCTGTAAAAACAAAATTTGTTATCGCTCGTGATTACGAAGCATAAGAAGTAAGTATGAAACAAACAGAAATTAACGAATTATCGGTTGAGGAGCTTAACGAAAAGCTTACGGCTATTCAAAAAAGCTATGAAAGTGCTCGTGCTACGCATGCACTATCACCACTAGAGAATCCTATTTCTTTGCGTGAGCAGCGTAGAACCATTGCACGTATCAAAACAGCATTAACAAAACGAAACTTAGAACAAGCGTAATATGGAAACTAGAAATTTACGTAAAGAACGCATCGGTGTTGTGACAAGCAACAAAATGCAAAAATCTATTGTAGTATCCGAAGTAAAACGCGTGAAGCACCCTATGTACGGGAAGTTCGTTTTGAAAACGAAAAAGTATGTAGCGCACGATGAAACAAATGATTGCAACATCGGAGATACAGTAAAAATTATGGAAACACGCCCAATGAGTGCATCAAAATGCTGGCGTTTGGTTGAAATTATTGAAAGAGCAAAGTAATGTTACAGCAAGAATCAAGACTTAGAGTTGCCGACAATACAGGCGCCAAAGAAGTACTTACTATCCGTGTTTTGGGTGGTACAAAGCGTAGATATGCTTCTATTGGTGATAAGATTGTGGTTACTGTAAAAGAAGCCACACCAAACGGTTCGGTTAAAAAAGGACAAGTGTCAACTGCAGTTGTAGTGCGCACTAAAAAAGAAATTCGTCGTCCAGACGGATCATATATTCGTTTTGACGAAAATGCATGTGTGTTGTTAGACGCACAAGGTGAAATGCGCGGAACACGTGTGTTTGGTCCTGTAGCACGTGAGCTACGTGACCGTAAGTTTATGAAAATAATTTCCTTAGCTCCTGAAGTATTATAGTTATGAGTAAAATAAAATTAAAATCTGGAGATAAAGTACGTGTGATCGCTGGCGACCACATGGGTACAGAGGGTGAAATTGTTTCACTACTTCGCGACAAGAACAAAGCAATTGTTTCAGGTGTAAACCTGGTTAAGCGTCACACCAAGCCCAATGCACAAAATCCGCAAGGAGGCATTGTAGAAAAAGAAGCGCCAATTGCTATTTCAAATCTTTCGTTGCTCACTGCCGATGGGAAAACAACTCGTGTTGGCTACCGAATGGAAGAAGGTAAGAAAGTACGTGTGGCACGTAAAACTAATGAAGCTATTTAAGATGAGTTATCAACCAAGACTTAAAACCGAATACAAAGAGCGTGTAATGACACGACTCTCTGAAGAGTTTGGGTACAAGAACCTAATGCAAGTGCCAAAGCTTCAAAAAATTGTACTGAGCCGTGGCGTTGGTGCTGCTGTTGCAGACAAAAAATTAGTGGATCACGCTGTTGATGAGTTGACCATGATTTCTGGTCAAAAGGCACTGCCTACACTTTCTAAGAAAGACGTAGCAACATTTAAACTTCGTAAGGGCATGCCCATTGGTGCTAAAGTTACCTTACGAGGAGACAAAATGTATGAGTTTTTTGATAGATTGGTAACTGCTGCACTTCCACGTGTACGTGACTTTCAAGGGGTAAAAGCCGATGGCTTTGACGGTCGTGGAAACTACAACCTTGGAATTCAAGAACAGATTATTTTCCCTGAAATAGACATTGATAAAGTACACAAAATTGCGGGTATGGATATCACATTTGTTACTTCAGCGAATACCGACAAAGAAGCAAAATCATTGTTGAACGAATTGGGCATGCCCTTTAAGAAAAACTAGTATGGCAAAAGAATCAATGAAGGCCCGTGAGGTCAAAAGAGCAAAACTTGCTGCTAAGTACGCCGACAAACGTGCTGCGCTTAAAGCAGCTGGCGATTATGAGGCATTGCAAAAACTTCCTAAAAACGCATCACCTGTTCGTGGGCACAATCGTTGTAAGTTAACGGGTCGTCCAAAAGGATATATGCGTCAGTTTGGCGTTTCACGTGTAATGTTCCGTGAAATGGCAAACAAAGGACTAATTCCTGGAGTTAAAAAAGCTAGCTGGTAAATAAAATATTATGAATACAGATCCAATTGCAGATTATTTAACGCGCATTCGTAACGCAAACAGCGCTGGTCATCGAGTGGTTTCGGTACCCGCTTCTAATTTAAAGTTAGAGATTACCAAAATCTTGTTTGATCAAGGATATATCCTAAGCTATAAAAAAGAAGACGACACGGTACAAGGTAGTATCAAAATCGCATTGAAATATGACCGCCTTACAAAAGAGCCGGTCATCAAAAAATTACAGCGTGTTAGTACGCCAGGACTTCGTAAGTATGTTGCATCTGACGAAGTACCACGCGTATTGAACGGATTAGGAACGGCCATCATTTCGACGTCTCACGGCGTAATGACAGGCAAACAAGCAAAAAAAGAAAACGTAGGTGGCGAAGTACTTTGTTACGTTCACTAAACCTTAAAGAATTGAATTATGTCACGAATTGGTAATAATCCTATAGCACTCCCAGAAGGCGTCACGGTTGACATCCAACCCGATGTGATTACTGTAAAAGGGAAGTTGGGCGAGCTTTCGCAGCCTTATGACTCGGTTAGCATTGCACAAGAAGATGGTCAATTGGTTTTTTCACGCCCTTCGGAAAGTAAATCACACAAAGCAAAACACGGGCTGTATCGCGCTCTTGTAGCCAATATGGTACAAGGCGTGTCTGCTGGTTTTACAAAAGAATTGGAATTGGTAGGGGTAGGATACCGCGCCTCAAACCAGGGTCAAAAATTAGACCTTGCACTTGGATTCTCACATAACATTGTGTTTGAATTGCCTAATGAAGTTAAGGTAGAGACGGTTTCTGAAAAAGGAAAAAACCCTATCATTAAACTTAGCTCGCATGATAACCAATTAATAGGTTCTATTGCGGCAAAAATTCGCTCGTTCCGTAAGCCAGAGCCTTACAAAGGAAAAGGAGTGAAGTTTGTAGGAGAAGAAATTAGAAGAAAAGCAGGTAAATCTGCATAACAAGTAGGGATATGAAAATGAACAAAACCCAACGTAGACAACGCATCCAAAAGCGCTATCGCGACACCGTACTTGGTACTGCCGATATGCCACGCATGTCTATTTTTAGAAGTAATAAAGAGATTTATGCTCAAATTGTAAACGATGAATCAGGCTTAACGCTTGCTTCGGTTTCTTCAAGAGACAAAGAGTTTTCAGAGCATAGCGGAACAAAATCTGAGCTTGCCCAGAAAGTGGGTAAAGCTATCGGCGAGAAAGCTATTGCCGCTGGCATTTCTGCCATTCGTTTTGACCGCGGAGGATATTTGTATCACGGACGTGTAAAATCACTTGCTGATGGCGCACGCGAAGCAGGATTAAACTTTTAAGTATGTATCAAGATTATAATAATGTAGAATTTGTAAAACCAGGTGGGCTTGACCTTAAGGATCGTTTGGTTGGCGTACAACGTGTTACCAAAGTGACAAAAGGTGGGCGTGCTTTTGGTTTCTCTGCTATTGTGGTAGTGGGTGACGAAAACGGCGTTGTTGGTCAGGGACTTGGTAAATCCAAAGAAGTTTCTGAGGCAATCTCAAAAGCCGTAGAAGACGCTAAGAAAAATTTGGTACGTATTCCTATCAACAACGGAACACTTCCTCACGAGCAAAAAGGTAAATATGGAGGTGCACGTGTGTATCTTCAACCTGCATCTGAGGGTACTGGAGTAATTGCTGGTGGTGCCGTTCGTGCTGTATTGGAAGCGGTAGGTGTACACAATGTACTTTCAAAGTCACAAGGTTCGTCTAACCCACACAACGTGGTAAAGGCAACTTTTGACGCACTGCTACAATTACGTGACGCGAATACCGTTGCCAAGCAACGTGGTATTTCACTCGAAAAAGTTTTTAACGGATAAGCTCATGGCAAAGATTAAAGTTACACAAGTAAAAAGTTATATCAAGCGTCCAGAAGATCAAAAGCGTACGCTTGCAGCCCTTGGCTTACACCGTATTGGACAAGTTACAGAGCACGATGATACGCCTGTAATTCAAGGAATGATTAACAAAGTAAAACATTTGGTAACCGTCCAAAACGCATAATTATGGAATTAGGAAACTTAAAGCCAGCAAAAGGCGCAGTTAAAGCTGCTGGAAAACGCTTAGGTAGAGGTGAAGGATCTGGTAGTGGGGGAACTGCTTCTCGTGGTCATAAAGGAGCCAAGTCTCGCTCTGGTTACTCTAAAAAAATTGGTTTTGAAGGTGGACAAATGCCCCTTCAACGTCGTGTGCCAAAATTTGGTTTCACCAACATTAACCGCAAAGAATATGCGGGTATTAACTTGGATAAACTTCAAGCCCTTGTTGATGAAAAGAAAATCAAATCTACGCTAGACTTCGAAACGATGGTTTCGCTTCGTTTGGTAGGAAAAAACGATTTGGTTAAAATTTTAGGTCGTGGCGAGTTAACGTCTAAATTAAAAGTAAGTGCCCACAAATTTACGGCATCAGCAAAAGCGGCTATTGAGGCTGCTGGTGGTGAAGCCATCACAATGTAACACATGAAACGATTTATAGAAGTTTTATCGAATATTTGGAAGATTGAGGAGCTCAAGACCCGTATTGGGATTACCCTTGGATTGCTTGTAGTGTACCGTATTGGTGCGCAAGTAGTACTTCCTGGTATTGATGCCGTACAGCTTTCTGAGCTTTCTAGCCGTACAAGTGGCGGTGGATTGCTTGGCGTTTTGAATATGTTCACTGGAGGTGCTTTTGCAAACGCTTCGGTATTTGCCTTGGGAATCATGCCATATATTTCGGCTTCTATTGTAGTTCAATTAATGGGAATCGCTATTCCTTATTTGCAAAAATTGCAGAAAGAGGGTGAAAGTGGACGCCGTAGAATCAACCAAATTACACGTTGGCTTACCATTGCTATTTGTGTGTTCCAAGCCCCTGCCTATTTGTATTCCTTAAGCGCATTAGGTGTTCCTGAGTCTGCATTTGTTCTTGGTAAAGGACTTGGTTTTATGGTACCTTCGGTTATCATCTTAGTTACCGGAACCATTTTTGCGATGTGGTTGGGTGAAAAGATCACAGATAAAGGTATTGGAAACGGGATTTCATTACTAATTACAGTAGGTATCGTAGCTACGCTTCCTATGTCATTTGCACAAGAATTTGTTTCCAGAGTAACTGAAAACAACGGTGGTCCTATTGTTATCTTGATTGAAACAATCGTTTGGATTGCTATCAATGCCATTTGTATTTTGTTGGTAATGGCAGTACGCCAAATTCCAGTGCAATATGCTCGTAGAACGGCTTCTGGTGGTATTGATAAAAACCAAATTGGATCACGCCAATATATCCCACTTAAGCTTAACGCATCTGGTGTAATGCCTATCATTTTTGCGCAAGCACTTATGTTTGCTCCGGCTGCTCTTGGTCGTTTGGCGAGTGACAGCGAAGTGGGACAGTGGCTTCAGGCTTCATTTTCAGATATTTTTGGATTGTGGTACAACATTTTGTTTGCCGTTCTCATTATCGTATTTACATATTTTTATACCGCCATCACCGTACCTACCAATAAGATGGCAGATGATTTAAAAAGAAGCGGTGGTTTTGTTCCTGGTGTTCGTCCTGGAACCGAAACAGCAGATTTTTTAGACCGAATAATGTCGCAAATTACCTTCCCAGGCTCGCTATTTTTGGCGGCTGTGGCGGTATTGCCTGCCGTGGTGTACCATTTGTTTGGGATGCAACAAGGTTGGGCGTTGTTCTATGGAGGAACATCGTTACTGATTATGGTAGGTGTTGCGATAGATACCATTCAGCAAATCAATGCGTATTTGCTAAACCGTCATTATGATGGGTTAATGAAAACAGGAAGTAAACGAAAAACTGCAGGAATCTGATGGCAAAGCAAGCAGCAATAGAACAAGATGGGCAAATCATCGAGGCACTTTCGAACGCCATGTTTCGTGTGGAGTTGGAAAATGGCCATGTGGTTACGGCACATATTTCGGGCAAAATGCGCATGCATTACATCAAGCTATTACCTGGAGATAAAGTAAAATTGGAGATGTCTCCTTACGATTTGACTAAGGCACGCATCACCTACAGATATTAACATATGAAAGTTAGAGCATCACTTAAAAAAAGAAGCGCCGACTGCAAAATTGTACGTCGCAAGGGACGCTTATACGTAATCAACAAAAAGAACCCTAGGTTCAAACAAAGACAAGGATAATTATGGCTAGAATTTCTGGAGTAGATATTCCCAAACAAAAAAGAGGCGTTATATCGCTAACCTATATTTATGGGGTTGGACGCAGCCGTGCTAAGGAGATTTTAGCAACCGCTGGTGTTGATGAAAGTAAAAAAGTAAACGAGTGGAACGACGATGAAATTGGTCGTATTCGTGATGCTGTTTCTTCGTACACTATTGAAGGAGAGCTTCGCTCAGAAACGCAATTGAACATCAAGCGATTGATGGATATTGGTTCGTTTAGAGGAATCCGTCACCGTATTGGATTACCACTTCGTGGACAGCGCACCAAAAACAATTCGCGCACGCGAAAAGGAAAACGTAAGACAGTTGCTAACAAGAAGAAAGTAACGAAATAAAGCAGTTAACACATGGCTAAATCAAGTTCAAAAAAGCGTAAAGTTGTGGTGGAAGCCTTTGGCGAAGCACACATCAACGCATCGTTTAACAACATCATTGTTTCGCTAACCAACAATAAGGGTGAAGTGATTTCGTGGTCTTCTGCCGGTAAAATGGGCTTTAGAGGATCTAAGAAAAACACCCCTTATGCTGCGCAACTTGCCGCTGAAGACGCTGCAAAAGTAGCTCAGGAAGCTGGGTTGCGTAAGGTGAAAGTATTTGTGAAAGGTCCTGGAAACGGACGCGAGTCTGCAATTCGTACCATTCACAACGAAGGCATTGAAGTAACTGAAATTATTGACGTTACGCCAATGCCGCACAACGGTTGTCGTCCACCTAAAAGACGTAGAGTTTAATACTAATCCCGCTGGCGAAGGATAGACCTTAATTCCCAGCACAAATTTTTAACTATGGCAAGATATACTGGTCCTAAGACAAAAATCGCCCGTAAGTTTGGAGAGGCTATTTTTGGCGACGACAAGTCGTTTGAAAAGCGCAATTATCCTCCGGGACAGCACGGAAACAACCGCCGCAGACCCAAAAAATCGGAATATGCTATCCAATTAATGGAAAAGCAAAAAGCAAAATTTACCTATGGTATTTTAGAGCGTCAGTTCCGCAATCTATTTATTAAAGCAAATGCGAGCAAGGGCGTAACTGGTGAGGTGTTACTTCAGCTTTGCGAATCGCGTCTAGATAATTTGGTGTACCGTCTTGGTATTGCACCTACACGAAGCGCAGCCCGTCAGCTTGTAGGACACCGTCACATTACATTAAACGGCGAAATTATGAATATTCCATCTTGTCAGGTAAAGCCTGGAGATGTAATTGGCGTTCGCGAAAAATCTAAGTCGCTTGATATGATTGAGCGCTCATTGTCTGTTGCTAACCACGATTTAGAGTGGTTAACATGGAATGATGCAACTTTAGAAGGCACATTGGTATCTGTTCCTACCCGTGAGCAAATTACAGAGAACATAAAGGAACAACTAATCGTCGAATTGTATTCAAAATAATCCTATGGCACTATTTAATTTTCAAAAACCAGACAAGGTAATCATGATTGATTCGGATGAATTTGAAGGTATCTTCGAATTTCGTCCACTAGAGCCTGGATATGGGCTAACTGTTGGTAATGCGTTGCGTCGTGTAATGCTTGCTTCTTTAGAGGGTTTTGCCATTACTTCGGTTCGTATTGACAAAGTAGATCATGAGTTTTCCACGCTTCCTGGCGTTGTAGAAGACGTTACCGAAATGATTTTGAACTTCAAGCAAGTTCGTTTTAAGCAACAAATTGACAGCGTTGACAGCGAGACTGTAAACGTTGCCATTTCGGGTCAAAAGCAGCTTACTGCTGGCGATTTGCAAAAGTTTATCTCTGGCTTCCAAGTGTTAAATCCAGATTTAGTGATTTGCAACATGGACGAAAGCGTAGCATTAAACTTTGAGTTTACCATTGAAAAAGGACGTGGTTACGTTCCTGCAGAGGAAAACAAAAAAGCTACTGCTCCTATTGGAACCATAGCGATTGACTCCATCTACACACCGATTAAGAACGTAAAATATACGATTGAAAACTTCCGTGTAGAGCAAAAAACAGATTACGAGAAGCTAATTTTCGAAATTGTTACTGACGGCTCTATTCATCCAAAAGATGCACTTACAGAGGCAGCAAAAACACTTATTCACCACTTTATGTTGTTCTCTGACGAACGTATTACTTTAGAGGCGGATGAGATTGCTGAAACAGAAACCTATGACGAAGAATCGCTTCATATGCGTCAATTGTTAAAGACAAAACTTATTGATATGGATTTGTCTGTACGTGCGCTGAACTGCCTAAAAGCAGCCGAAGTAGATACGCTTGGCGACTTGGTGTCGTTTAATAAAAGCGACTTGATGAAGTTTAGAAACTTTGGAAAAAAATCTCTTACAGAGCTTGAAGAATTGGTTGTTGCCAAAGGACTCAATTTTGGTATGGATTTGGCCAAATACAAACTTGATAAGGACTAATTCCGCAATAGTTATTCATTATGAGACACGGAAAGAAAGTAGCCCATTTGGGGCGCACGAATACCCACAGAAAAGCGATGCTTGCCAATATGGCGTCTTCGTTAATTGAGCATAAGCGCATCAATACTACGGTTGCTCGTGCTAAGGCACTTAAGACCTTTATTGAACCGCTTATTACGCGCTCAAAAGAAGATTCAACGCACAACCGACGCATTGCCTTTAGAGCACTTCGTAATAAATATGCAGTTACCGAATTGTTCCGTACTGTTTCGGAAAAAATTGGTGATCGCCCTGGAGGATATACACGAATTATCAAATTAGGAAATCGCCTTGGTGACAATGCGGATATGGCCATGATAGAACTTGTTGATTTCAATGAGGTGTATGAAACGGCTAAGCCTAAAAAGAAATCACGAAGAAGAAGTCGTAAAAAGGAATCAGCTCCAGCAACTGCCGCAGAAGAATCAGTAGAAGCAGCTGAAACTACTGATTCAGTTGCAGAGGTAACTGCTGAAGAAGCACCACAGGCTGAGGCGACTGAAGCAACAGAAGATGCGCCTGAAAAAACAGACGCAAACGAAGATGAAAACAAGGCAGAATAATTTTTAACAGCCTTTTGATAAAACAAAGGATAAACCATCAGGTTTATCCTTTTTTTGTATTAATTTTGCCAAAACACATAAAACCGAATGAGCCAATACCACTCCCGTAAAAAAGCACTTATTTTGCTCGAAGACGGAACGGTGTTTCACGGTAAATCCATTGGCATTGAAGGTCAAGCTTTTGGCGAGTTGTGCTTTAACACAGGCATGACAGGCTATCAAGAAATTTTTACTGACCCGTCTTACTACGGGCAATTAATGGTAACCACCAACGCCCATATTGGGAACTATGGTGTGCAAAATGCTGAATCAGAATCAGGTGCAATTCAAATCGCAGGTCTGATTTGTAAAAACTTCAATACTGGATTTTCACGTGTTGCCGCCGACAGTTCGTTGTTCGACTTTTTTGAAGCACAAAATTTAGTAGCCATTTCAGATGTAGATACAAGAGCACTTGTGAGTTATATCCGTGACAACGGCGCAATGAATGCCGTAATTTCTACGGAAACTGAAGATTTAGATGCGCTAAAAAAACAACTTGCAGACGTTCCTTCTATGAAAGGTTTGGCACTTGCGCCAAAAGTCACTACTGCAGAACCTTATTTTTTGGGTAACCCTGACGCATCAATTAAAATTGCCGCGCTGGATCTAGGAATCAAAAAGAATATTTTACGCAATTTGGCAAGCAGAGACGCTTATATCAAAGTATTCCCACTCGAAACAAATTTTGAGACCATGCAAGCTTGGAATCCAGAAGGCTACTTTTTGTCAAATGGACCTGGAGATCCTGAACCCCTACATTCTGCTCAAGAAGTTGCAGCTGAAATTATTGCTAAAGGACTACCTCTTTTTGGTATTTGCTTGGGACACCAAATCATTGCATTGTCACAAGGTATTTCAACCTATAAAATGCTTAACGGTCACCGCGGAATTAATCACCCAGTACTAAATGTTGAAACTGGAAAGGGCGAAATCACTTCCCAAAATCATGGGTTTGCAATTGACCGTGAAGAAACGGAGGCGCATAAAGATGTAGTAATTACCCATACGCATCTTAACGACGACACAGTAGCCGGTATTCGTATTGAGGGAAAACCTTGTTTTTCTGTTCAATATCACCCTGAGGCAAGTCCGGGACCACACGATTCATCGTATTTATTTGATCAATTCATATCACAAATTAACAACCACAAAAAGCAAGCATCATGAGTATTATATTAAGCGTACACGCACGTCAAATTTTTGATTCTAGAGGGAATCCAACAGTTGAAGTTGACGTTATAACCGATAATTATACTATGGGTCGTGCCGCTGTTCCTTCAGGTGCTTCTACGGGTGAGCATGAGGCCGTTGAACTTCGAGATGGAGGTGATAACTACATGGGAAAAGGTGTTTTGCAGGCAGTAAAAAATGTAAATGAAATTATTGCTCCTGAACTTTTAGGTACTTCCGTTTTTGAACAAGAAGAAATCGACCAACTGATGATTGATTTGGACGGAACGCCAAACAAGTCTAAACTTGGTGCTAATGCCATTTTGGGTGTTTCGCTTGCGGTAGCAAAAGCGGCAGCTAACGAACTTGGATTACCGCTGTATCGTTATGTTGGTGGCACACGCGCTATCACGCTTCCTGTGCCTATGATGAATATCATTAATGGCGGTTCGCACTCCGATGCGCCAATTGCGTTTCAAGAATTTATGGTAATGCCTGTAAAAGCGGTATCGCTTACGCATGCATTGCAAATGGGAACTGAAATTTTCCATAACCTTAAAAAAGTATTAAAAGGTAGAAACCTGAGCACAGCAGTTGGTGATGAAGGGGGATTTGCACCGACACTAGGCGGAACGGAAGACGCGCTTGACACTATTATGTTAGCCATTCAAAAAGCAGGCTACAAACCCGCCGAAGAAGTAATGATTGCCTTAGACTGTGCGGCTGCAGAGTTTTATGTAGATGGAAAATACGATTATACTAAGTTTGAAGGTGATGCGGGCAAAGTGCGTACATCTCAAGAACAAGCAGACTATTTAGCTTCTTTGGTTGCAAAATATCCCATTGTTTCTATTGAAGATGGAATGGATGAAAACGACTGGGAAGGTTGGAAATACCTTACCGAAAAAATTGGCGATATGGCACAATTAGTGGGCGATGATTTGTTTGTAACAAATGTTACACGTCTTAGCCGTGGAATTGAGGAAGATATTGCGAATTCTATTTTGATTAAAGTAAACCAAATTGGATCGTTGTCTGAAACCATAGCTGCCGTTCAAATGGCGCAAAATGCGGGATATACGTGTGTGATGTCTCACCGCTCTGGCGAAACGGAAGACAATACGATTGCTGATTTAGCAGTAGCACTCAATACGGGACAAATAAAAACAGGTTCCCTTTCACGAAGTGATCGTATGGCAAAATACAATCAATTGCTTCGCATTGAAGAAGAATTGGGAAGAAATGCGTATTATCCACAGGATAAAGCATTCAAGGTGAAGTTTTAAATTCATCAACGTAAAAAAAAGTAACTTTAACCAATGGCAAAAACAGCTACACTGACCTATGCGGACAAATCGATTGAGTTACCTCTTGTAGAGGGTACTCAAGACGAGTTGGGAATTGATATCAAAACCCTCCGCGCAAAAACGAATTTAATCACTCTTGACCCGGGCTTTAAAAACACAGGCTCATGTCAAAGTGCGATAACATTCTTGGACGGTGAGCAAGGTATATTACGCTATCGTGGCTATGACATTGCTGAACTTGCAGATAATGCTGATTTTTTAGAGGTTGCCTATTTGCTCATTTTTGGTGAATTGCCCAACGCAGAGCAGTTGGAAAAGTTTTTGGTTGATATAAAAGAAGAATCCTACATTGATGAAGACCTTAAAAAGATTTTAGAGAGCTTTCCAAGTGCTGCACACCCTATGGGGGTGTTGTCTTCGTTAACGAGTGCGCTCACGGCTTTTAATCCAACTTCTGTCGATGTTGAAAGCGAAGAAGAGATGTACAGAGCCATTGTACGGATTATGGGCAAATTACCAGTGTTGGTAGCTTGGGTATTCAGGAAAAAAACAGGGCTACCGCTTAAATATGGCGATTATTCATTGGGTTATGTTGAGAACATTGCACGTATGATGTTCCGCAAGCCAAACAAAGAATATGTGGCTAATCCAGTGGTGGATGCTGCACTAAATAAGTTGCTTATTCTTCACGCAGAGCATGAACAAAATTGCTCAACGTCAACCGTTCGGATTGTAGGCTCATCTCATGCGGGTCTTTTCGCGTCTATTGCAGCGGGCATTTCAGCACTTTGGGGACCGCTTCATGGAGGAGCTAACCAGGCAGTAGTGGAAATGCTAGAGGCCATTCGTAAAGATGGCGGAGACACCAAAAAATACATGGAAAAAGCAAAAGATAAGGCAGACCCGTTCCGCCTTATGGGCTTTGGTCATCGTGTGTATAAGAATTTTGATCCACGAGCACGTATCATAAAAAAAACTGCGGATGAAGTTTTAAACGACCTTGGTATTGTTGACCCTGTTCTCGATATCGCTAAAGAGTTGGAGGCTGAAGCACTCAGTGATCCTTACTTTGTGCAACGCAAGTTGTATCCAAACGTAGATTTTTATTCTGGAATTATTTATCGCGCGATGGGAATTTCAACAGAGACTTTCACCGTAATGTTTGCCCTCGGACGTTTGCCAGGATGGATTGCACAGTGGAGAGAAATGCGACTCAACAAAGAGCCTATTGGGCGTCCGCGACAAATATATGTAGGCGAACCAAAACGACCATTTGTACCATTAGACAAACGATAAGCCATGGTGTAAACCTCTGTGTACATACAGAGACGCAAACGCTTACCCATGTGTTTTTGGGTACAGCTGATGCTATGGGTAAACCACCCAAGCTAAGCGATTTATATGACCCTACTTCTCGCAAACATTTATTAGCAAACACCTTTCCAAAAAAAGAAGCATTACAAGCTGCTTTGCGCAGCCTTGAGGAAGTTTTTTTGAGCTATAATGTTACGGTATTCCGCCCCGATAGTGTTGCCAATTGCAATCAAATTTTTGCACGGGATTTGGGCTTTGTCATCGACAATATTTGGGTTCGAGCGAATATCATTCCACACCGCGCAGATGAGTTACACGGCTTAAAAACACTTCAAGAATTAATTCCAAAAGAAAAGCAACTTGTGTTTCCCGAAAATGTACATGTAGAAGGCGGTGATGTAATAATTCATGACGAACATATTTTTGTAGGGATATGCACTCGTAAAGACTATGCAGATTTGCTTACTGCTCGCACCAACTTAGCTGCCGTCAATGCTTTGCAAGATGCATTTCCACATAAAAAAGTTATTCCTTTTGAATTGATAAAATCGAATACGATTCCAGAAAAAAATGCACTGCATTTGGATTGCTGTTTTCAACCTGTTGGAGTAACATATGCCATTACCTGTCCTGAGGGTTTTGCCAACCCTAAGGAATATCGTTGGATTGTTGATTTTTTCGGGCAAGAAAATATTTTCGAAGTTTCTGCCCTTGAAATGAGCCAAATGATGTGCAATGTGGTTTCTATACGTCAAGATGTGGTAGTTTCGGATAGTACATTTTCGCGATTAAATACGTGGCTGCGACAACGAGATATTACCGTGGAGGAAGTGAATTTCCGTGAAATTGCCAAGCAAGGGGGGTTGTTTCGTTGCGTTACCATGCCTTTAACAAGATTGATATGAAACCTACCAACCATGTTGTGCTTGTGCGTCCTGCTTCCTTTCGATCTAATGAGCAGACCGCTGTAAATAATCACTATCAAAAATCAACTGGACTTTCCAATGATGCTGCCCTAAACCTAGCGTTACAAGAGTTTGATGCACTAGTTTTACGCCTTCGTGAGCATGATGTTAAGGTTACCGTTGTGCAAGACAAACCAATACCAGATACCCCAGATGCGTTGTTTCCAAACAATTGGTTTGCATTACTTCCCAAAAACCGAGGAGTGCTTTTCCCCATGTTTGCTCCCAATAGGCGAGCGGAGCGCAACACCCGCATTTTTGAGGCTCTTAACGATTTTGGTCATAAGATTTCGGTAGTGAAGGAGTATTCTTCGTATGAAAAAGACAATATGTTTTTAGAGGGTACGGGAAGCATGGTATTAGATCATCAAAACAGTATTGCATATTGTGCGCTTTCGTCACGTGCAAATAGGGAATTGTTTTATCAGTTTTGTACGGATTTTGATTTCAAACCGATTGCATTTCACGCCTATCAAACGGTAAATAATCAACGTCTTTTGATTTATCATACCAATGTACTTATGGCATTGGGAGCTGATTTTGCTTTAATTTGTTTGGACGCTATTGATAGCCCAGAAGAACGCACTATACTTCAAGATTCGCTTACATTTTCGGGAAAAGATGTGGTAACCATCACGGAAGAACAAGTAGCGCAATTTGCAGGAAATATGCTTGCGCTAACCGCTGGGGACGGGACACCTCTTTCGGTAATGAGTTCTAGAGCATATACTTCGCTTAGTGCGCAACAACGTCAAAAGCTGGAACAATATGCCACCTTAGTTCACAGTCCTGTGCCTACCATTGAAGATTTGGGCGGGGGTAGTGTTCGCTGTATGATGGCGGAGGTGTACTAGAGGTAATTCTCCGAATTTTTTGCTTTCTGTTGCTGTATCTTTTTAAAAAATAACCGTACAGATTCTGACTGTGCCGACACGGAAACTTTGTGATGGTCGGTGTGAACGCTATACGCATTGCTTGTGCCCTTAAACAATGTTAGTTTGTAGTATGGAATTATAAGGGCATAAGTTTCTAAAAGTGACCGAAACCTCAAAATAACTCCTCTTGGACGCAATTCAATATTGCAGGTATTATCGTTGTGATCCAACAAAAAAAGCGCATCAATTTCTTTGCTGCTTGTGGTAACATAAAGCTTTGGCGAACCCACGCCGCCCAATTTTAGACGCTTTAAAAGCGTAAACGGCTTACCCACTAAACTGTCAATTTCACCTTGCTGTTTTTTGTTATTATAGGATACGTTTTGTAGCATATCACAAAGATAATCGAAAACATGATGTAGCTTAACGAAACCCGTATCTTTGCATCTGATTTATATGTATGGAGGCAGTACTCATCAAAAATCTAAGCGAATACTTTAAAACGCAGTACGACAAAGAAGTAAGTGCGTTTGAAATTCAACCCACCAAGTCGCAGTTTGAAGGCGATTTGACCCTAGTGGTGTTTCCGTTGCTTAAAATCGTGTCCAAAAAACCAACCGACCTTGCCGCGGAATTGGGTGACTTTTTAGTTGACGCGATACCAGAAGTGGAGGCTTACAACGTAGTACAAGGCTTTTTGAATATTCAAATTACAGATGCCTATTTCATTGATTTTCTTACGCAATTGCAACAGAATCCCAATTTTGGATTTATACCCAAAACCGCTACTTCTGACACCCTTTTGGTAGAATATTCGTCTCCCAATACCAACAAACCCTTACACCTAGGTCATATTCGGAATAACCTGCTGGGTGCATCGGTAGCTAATATCTTGACGGCTAGCGGGAATAATGTGCACACCACACAAATTATCAATGATAGGGGGATTCATATTTGCAAATCCATGGTGGCATGGCAAAAATTTGGAAATGCCGAAACACCAACTAGTGCTAAGCTGAAAGGGGATGCCCTTGTGGGAAAGTATTATGTGCTTTTTGACCAGCAGTACAAAAAAGAAATCGCTGATTTGGTTTCTTCTGGAGTTTCTGAAAAGCAAGCCAAAAACGATGCGCCCATTCTTCAAGAAGCCAAAGAAATGTTGCTGAAATGGGAGCAAAACGATGCGGATGTACGCGCACTTTGGGAACAAATGAACGCTTGGGTATATGATGGTTTTGCCAAAACCTATTTGCGTTTGGGAGTGCATTTTGATTCCTACTACTATGAAAGTGATACTTATGTGTTGGGCAAGGAAACCGTTGATGAAGGGCTTTCAAAGGGTATTTTTTATACAAAGGATGATGGCTCTGTTTGGGTAGATTTAACAGATGACGGACTTGATGAAAAATTACTACTTCGTTCAGACGGTACTTCGGTGTATATGACGCAAGACCTAGGCACTGCGCGTTTGCGCTACACCAACCACCCTGACATGAAGGGTATGGTATATACGGTGGGTAACGAACAGGATTATCACTTTAAGGTATTGTTTTTAATTCTAAAGAAATTGGGATATGATTGGGCATCGCAATTACATCACCTGAGCTACGGCATGGTAGATTTACCAAGTGGAAAAATGAAAAGTAGGGAAGGCACGGTTGTAGATGCGGACGCCCTTATGGACGAAATGCATGCTACAGCAAAGCAAATTTCTCAAGAACTTGGTAAGCTGGATGGTATGACCGATGAGGAGAAGGAGTCACTTTATCATACCATTGGCATGGGCGCATTAAAATATTATATCCTTAAAGTGGATCCTAAAAAACGTATATTATTTGACCCACAAGCCTCGGTGGATTTTACCGGCAACACTGGACCTTTTATTCAATATACGCACGCCCGAATTCAATCTATTTTACGAAAAGCAGGTGTAGATACGATTGCTTTTGACGATATAGTTTCATTGCATGAAAAAGAAAAAGCAGTGTTGAAAACGTTAGGTCAGTTTCCTGCTACGGTAGCCGCTGCTGCAAAGCAATTCAGTCCTGCTTTGATTGCCAACTATGCGTATGATTTGGTTAAGCAGTACAATTCGTATTACCAGGAGGTACCCATTTTAGTTGAAGATGTCCAAACGAAATCTCTGCGTGTTGCATTGTGTGCTGCCGTAGGGCAGGTAATCCAAAAGAGTTTAGGATTGTTGGGTATTGAAGCTCCAAATAGGATGTAAAAAAAGCCCCGGTGAAACACCGAGACTTTCATTCAATTAAGAGTGGTTTTTTTATTTCTGAGAAACGGCAGCAGCATATACTACTAGACCAAAACCAATTTTGTTGATAGCATCACCAATGTTGTACACAACGTCCATGTTAAGGCCAATTCCGTCAACAAAGTCATACCAACCATCAGTACCAATCATATAACCTAATGGGTAAATAGCCCATCCGATGAGTACAAATAATGTAAGCATTTTGTGTGCTTTTTCAACAGAGCCTCCCGCAGCAGCAGCAAGTTTTGCCAACGGACCAAACTTGATTAACCATGCAATGTAGAAGTATGCTAAACCAGAAGCAAGACCCCATAGTGCAGGTCCATTAGCTGTGTCAGAAACTTCACCAAAATAACCTGTTACAAGCATTACAAGTGATGCCCAAATCAACGTGCTTAAGTGCTTAGTTGTTGCACCAGCAGCCTTTAGGATTAGGTAAAACTCAACACACATAAGTGGCACTGTTAAAATCCAGTCGATATAACGAATTTCTGTAGTTACACCACCAGAAGTAGCAGCTTCTCTCATGTAGTAATAGTGTACAGCAGCGATGAAGGTAATCAAACCTGAAACCAAGATTGAAGTTCTCCATTTGCTGTCAAATTGGTTTAAAGACAAGAAAAAGAAAGCTGATGCAGCAGTCATTGCCATAGTCCCTAAAAAGAAAGTGAAATTTACCGGATCACTTAAGTCCGCAATTGTAACTAAATTAGTAAGTGTCATAATTTTTTAATTATAATTTTGTTGAGTGCAAGTTAAAAAAAATTAAACAAACGGTATATATTTGAATAAATTTTTTCTAAATTTTTAAAAAATTATTGTCTAAATTATCTAAATATGAATCACAAAAAATCGGTATTACACTGATTTGTACCCTGTTGGGGCTAACGATGCCTGCATCATTTTTATGGGGTATTGCGGCTATTAATGTCTTAACAATAGGCGTTATTCACGGGGCAAATGATTTATATATCCTATCTGGTTTTAAAAAATCGCCAATAAAAAGCCAATTTGGTTACTTATTTTTTAGTTACATTTTTTTTGTGTTCATCATGGTTTTGGCACTTTTCCATGTCCCTCAACTTGCTCTTTTTTTGTTTGTTTTGGTGAGTTCGTTTCATTTTGGAGAACAGCAATGGCATAAAAACACATTTGTTAATCTTCCCAAGCTGCAGCTGTTCTATCTTGCCTATGGAGCTTTCCTGTTTTCGTTGCTTTTTTACACGCATCAAGACCAAACCCTGTCTATTATTCAACAAATTTCTGGCCTTCAAATAGATCCCAACGCAATATTGTATTCATTAATTGCCTCTTTTCTTGCAACTATTTTTTTTGCGGTTCTTAATTTGGGTCAACTTAAACCGCAATTGCTTTTTCAGCTTGTTGCACTACTCGCATTGATTTTGCTATTTACCCAAACCTCACTATTATGGTCATTTTCCGTTTATTTTGTGTTGTGGCATAGCATTCCGTCGTTAAAAGAACAAGCCAACGTACTTTATCCAAATGATTTAAAACCCATTCGTAAATACATCAAATTAGCCTTACCCTATTGGTTTTTGTCTTTGATTGGTTTTGCAATTGCACTATATTTTTTTAATGACAACACGGCATCCATGCTTGCATTGTTTTTCGGGTTCTTAGCTGCCATCACTATCCCGCATGTAGGGGTTATTTTTTGGATGCATCAGAAAAACTAATTCCGTAATTTTGGAGTTTATTCTATTTCATGTTTGAACAGTTAAGCCAACGCTTAGACAAAGCATTAAAAACCCTTAAAGGACACGGCCGCATTACTGAAATTAATGTTGCCGAAACGATGAAAGAAATTCGTCGTGCGCTATTAGACGCCGACGTAAATTTCAAAATTGCCAAATCCTTTACTGAAGAAGTTAAGGTAAAAGCATTGGGACAAAAAGTACTGACCAGTCTAAAACCTGGGCAGTTGCTTGTGAAAATTGTGCAAGATGAGCTTACTGCGCTACTTGGAGGAGAAAATAAAGCCCTTTCAGTTTCAGGAAAACCCGCTGTTGTTTTAATGAGTGGATTACAAGGCTCAGGTAAAACAACCTGTGCCGCTAAACTTGCAAAACACCTCAAAACGAAACAGGCAAAGAAGGTTTTGCTTGTGGCGTGTGATGTCTATCGTCCCGCAGCTATTGACCAATTGCAAGTACTCGGCGAACAAATTGACGTAGCCGTTTTTGCGCAACCCGAAAACAACAACCCCGTTGACATAGCCAAACAAGCCCTTCAACATGCCAAAACGCATCAGTTTAATGTTGTTATTATTGACACCGCAGGTCGATTGGCTATTGACGAGGAGCTTATGCAAGAAATCGACAACATTCACAAAGCCGTTCGTCCTTCTGAAACCCTCTTTGTGGTAGATGCCATGATGGGGCAAGATGCGGTGAATACCGCCAAAGCCTTTCACGATTTGTTGCAGTTTGACGGCGTTGTGCTTACCAAAATGGACGGTGATACTCGCGGTGGAGCTGCATTATCCATTAAGTCTGTCATTGATAAGCCCATCAAATTTATTGGTACAGGCGAAAAAGTGGATGCCTTAGATGTGTTTCATCCCAACCGAATGGCGGAACGCATATTGGGCATGGGCGATGTGGTTACGCTTGTAGAGCGTGCCCAAGAGCAAGTGGACGAAGAGGAGGTTCAACGTGTTCAGAAAAAAATTGCCAAAAATCAGTTTGGCTATGATGATTTTTTAAGCCAACTCAAACAAGTGCAGCGCATGGGTTCTATGAAAGATTTGGTAGGGATGATTCCCGGCGCAAGCAAGGCATTAAAAGGTGCTGAAATCGATGAAGATGCATTTAAGGGGGTAGAGGCACTTATTCAGTCTATGACGCCTAAAGAACGCAAACAACCTAAACTGCTTGACTACAGTAGAAAAAAGCGTATCGCCAAAGGAGCTGGCATGCAAATGGACGATATCAACAAACTAGTAAAACAGTTTGAACAGATGAGTAAAATGATGAAAATGATGCAAGGAGGCAAAGCCTCTAAGCTGATGCAAATGTTTGGAAAATGAGTATAATTTTAGATGGTAAAGCCACTTCAAATCAAATTAAAGAGGAACTCACACAAGAAGTTGCTGCTCTCAAAGCTTTGGGCAAACGCCCACCGCATTTGGCTGCTGTTTTGGTAGGCAACGATGGTGCAAGCTTGACTTATGTGGGTAGCAAAGTGCGCTCTTGTGAAAAAATTGGCTTTGACTCTACGTTGATTCGTTTAGAAGACACCATCACGCAAGATGAACTTTTGGAAACCATAGATAACCTTAACAATGACGCAACCCTCGATGGTTTTATTGTGCAATTGCCATTACCCAAACACATAGACGAGGAAGTTGTTTTGCACGCTATAAATCCAGACAAAGACGTGGACGGATTTCACCCCAGCAATTTTGGTAAAATGGCTTTGGGCATGGAGACCTTTATCCCTGCCACGCCGTTTGGCATCATGGAATTGCTCCGCCGATATGATTTGGATATTAGCGGAAAACACGCCGTTGTGATTGGTCGTAGTCATATTGTAGGACGTCCTATGAGTATTTTATTATCCAATAAGGGAAACCCTGGAAATGCTACGGTAACGCTTACGCATAGCCGTACACAAAACTTAGCCGAGATTACCAAAACAGCCGATATTGTCGTGTCTGCATTGGGCGTTCCCAATTTTGTTACCGCTGAAATGATTAAGCAAGATGCTATTATCATTGATGTTGGGATTACGCGCGTTCCCGACGAAAATCATCCCAAAGGCTATGTGATTGTAGGCGATGTTGCCTACGACGAGGTTAAGGAAAAAGCAAGGTTTATTACGCCTGTTCCTGGAGGTGTTGGCCCCATGACCATTGCCATGTTGCTGCAAAACACGATGTTGGCATATAAACGTAACCAAGCTTAATGAACTCCAAACTCCAAAACGCCGTCACTTCTGGCTATGCACTTCCGCTTATGGAAGCCTTTTATACCATTCAAGGTGAGGGATATCACAAAGGGAGTGCAGCATTTTTTATTCGTATTGGCGGTTGTGATGTTGGGTGTCATTGGTGTGATGTGAAAGAAAGTTGGGATGCAAGTCTTCACCCACCCACCTATATCGATGACATTGTTGCGCAAGCAAAACAATATTCCGATACGGTTGTGGTAACAGGTGGCGAGCCATTGATGTGGAACATGACACCGTTAACAGAAGCCCTGCAAGCAGAGGGCATTAAAACACACATAGAAACTTCGGGTGCTTATCCACTTTCGGGCAAATGGGATTGGATTTGCTTATCACCAAAAAAACGAATGCTACCAAAAACTGAAACATACAAAGCCGCAGATGAGTTGAAAGTTATTGTGTACAATAAAGATGATTTGCAATTTGCTGAAAAACAAGCTCTTGGTGTTCCAAAAACCTGCAAACTGTATTTGCAACCCGAGTGGAGTAGGCGCGAGAGCGCAATTCCACTGATTGTAAATCATGTGTTGGAAAACCCCAAATGGATGGCATCGTTGCAAACGCACAAATACCTCAAAATCCCTTAATGATTGACCCGCAAAAACTGCCCGAACAAGCGGCAAAAGTAGCGCAAGAAAACGCCAAATACCTAAAAAAACTTAAGGCGCGCAAACCCAAAAAGCTAGACGCAGTGATGACAAAACTGCACAATGAAACCTTTCAAAAAATAGATTGCCTAGACTGCGCCAATTGCTGCAAAACTACTGGGCCACTTTTTTTGCCTTCGGATATTAAGCGCATCAGCAAACGTTTAAAAATGAAACCTACCCAATTTGAGGCAACCTACCTTCGAATTGATGAAGATAATGACAAGGTTTTACAGCAATTACCATGTCCATTTTTAGGAGCAGATAATCATTGTAGTATATATGAAGATCGCCCTAAAGCCTGTCGTGAATTTCCCCATACGGACAGACCGAAATTTCATCAAATTACAGCCATTACCGCAAAAAATGTAGCGGTTTGCCCTGCCGTTTTTGCCATGGTGGAGCGATTAAAATCCGAACTTCCCTTATAGCTAAAAACTGAAAATATACCTTACATTTAAACTTTAAAAACCTTTAGTGCGCTTTACTTGGTTTATAGCTCGTAGGATTATTGGTCAGCGTTCGCATCGCAGCAACGTTTCTGGACCCATCATAACCATTGGCATTATTGCCATTGCGTTGGGCGTTATAACCATGCTTATTGCACTTGGTACGGGTGTTGGGTTGCAGCAAAAAATCGGACAAAAAGTCGCTGCCTTTAGCGGACATATTCGCGTAACAACACTTGAAAACAGCCAACGGCAAGAAACCCTAAAACCATTAGAAAACGCGACTGAAGTTCGTGCAACACTACAGCAACAATCCAATATTTCAGCGGTTCAGGCGGTTGCGTATGTTCCGGGTGTGATACTAAATCAAAACGCTTTTGACGGCATTGTTTTTAAGGGAATAGACGATTCGTTTAACGCTGAATTTTTCAGCTTTTTTGGCGATACAGATTATCTCACTAGCCTTGGTAAACAAGACATTTGGATTTCATCCGAGTTGGCAAAAAAACTTGACTTACAGGTTGGCGATAGAGTACCGCTATATTTTGCATCGGAAGAAACGGCGTTGCCCAAACGCCGTAGCTGCACCCTAGTCGGGCTTTTTACCACTGGTTTTTCGGATTATGACAAAACCTATGTGCTTGGTCATTTGGACGTGGTACGCTCGCTTTATGTCTGGGAAAAAAATCAAGTGGGAGCGTTTGAACTTTTTTTGGATGATTACTCTGATTTACCTTCCCAATCCGATATGCTTTATGATAGCATTGATGCGCTGGTAGATGTGCAGCATATTGAGGAACAATTTCCCGAAATTTTTAATTGGATTCGCTTGTTTGGCACAAACATCTCGCTGATTATCATCATCATGATTATTGTGGGTGGGGTAAATATGATTACTGCTTTATTGGTGCTTATTTTAGAGCAAACCCAACTCATTGGTATTACCCGTGTGTTGGGCGCACGAGTGCGTTCGTTGCAACAACTTTTCCTTATTCAGGGTGCTTATTTGATTGGCGTAGGACTTTTTTGGGGCAATCTTATTGGGCTTGGATTGTTATTTATTCAAAAACAAACCGGCATCATTTCCTTAGATCCTACAACGTACTATGTGAGGCAAGTTCCTGTTTATATGGATGTTACAACAGTATTATGGCTTAATGGACTTACGCTTTTGATTTGTCTTGTCTTACTGATTTTACCTTCCTTTATCATTGCTCGCATACCGCCCACACAGGCACTTAAAATCAATCCCTAGCATTGCTTCACGCAAAAGCATTACCTACCTTTGCGGTATGCATTACGTAGATAATATTCTTGAAACGATTGGCAATACACCGCTAATCCGCCTTAACAAAATAACAGCCGAAATAGACGCTTTGGTTCTTGCTAAAGTGGAATATTTTAATCCAGGAAGTTCGGTCAAAGACCGTATGGCACTAAAAATGGTGGAAGATGCCGAGGCTGATGGACGCCTTAAACCTGGTGGCACCATTGTAGAAGGCACTTCTGGCAATACTGGAATGGGGTTGGCGTTGGCAGCCATTGTAAAAGGGTATAAATTGATTTGCGTTTCTACCGATAAGCAATCCAAAGAAAAGTTTGATATTTTGCGTGCGGTTGGCGCGGAGGTTATTGTTTGTCCTACGGATGTAGCTCCAGACGATCCACGTTCATATTACTCTACTTCGAAGCGTATTGCCGAAGAAACGCCAAACGCATGGTACGTAAATCAATATGATAATCCGTCAAATGCCGTGGCGCACTACGAGCAAACAGGGCCTGAAATTTGGAAACAAACCGATGGAAAAATTACCCATTTTGTGGTGGGCGTAGGTACGGGCGGTACCATCTCGGGTGTTGCCAAATACTTAAAGGAGCAAAACCCAGACATTAAAATTTGGGGTATTGACACTTACGGCTCTGTCTTTAAAAAGTATCACGAAACGGGCATTTTTGACAAGAATGAAATCTACCCTTATATCACTGAAGGCATAGGCGAAGATATTCTGCCTGAAAATGTAGATTTTGACCTTATTGATGCCTTTGAAAAAGTAACCGACAAAGACGCTGCGGTGTACACCCGAAAGTTAGCACGTGAAGAAGGTATTTTTGCTGGAAACTCTTGCGGTGCTGCCGTAAAGGGCGTGTTACAGCTTAAAAAACACTTTGGACCAGACGATGTGGTGGTGGTGCTTTTACACGACTCCGGCAGCCGTTATGTTGGCAAAATGTATAACGACGA
>JAFMFL010000058.1 GCA_017856205.1 Flavobacteriaceae bacterium | reverse complement strand
GCGGGTGTGGTGAAATTGGTAGACACGCTAGACTTAGGATCTAGTGCTTCACGGCGTGGGGGTTCGAGTCCCTTCACCCGCACAAAACCTCAACAATTGTTGGGGTTTTTTTATGAACATATGTTTCTTTAATGTTACGCTAATGTTAATTTAATGTAAATTTTATATCTTTGTTCCATAATTAGTGTTCCAAATTATTACAATAAATATGAAACGTTATAAGTTTTTTATGGAAAATTTAAGAAGGTACGGACAGAAATGTAAAGCCTTTTTTGAGTTGGTTTTGACTACTTGATTGGATATCAAATAAACATATAGTTTCTTGTGGTAGAAATGAATGTGGAAGATTTACTTTTGCAACTATGCTAATGGTAAATACCGTATTTCAAAACATGAACTATAGACCCCTCTTTCTAATGATTTTACTTTTAGGTCTTATGGGCAAAGCTCAGTTTAAGTTTGAAAAAGAATCTCGTATTTCATCAAGCCAACTTCCTCCAGAAGTTATTACACTTTTACCACAACTAACACAAGATGCCAAACGTGTTCGTTACTACCACGAATTTGATGGTAAGAAAGAGAGTTATGAGGTTAAACTAAAAAAATACGGAACTCACTTTAGCATTGAATTTAGCCAAGAGGGCGTATTGGAGGACATCGAAATGCTGATGCCAAAATCGGAACTTCCAGTTTCTGTTTTGGAGGTAATTGGCAGTCATTTTCAACGGTATAAACTAACGCGGATACAAAAGCAATTTGTGCATCCAAATGAAGCAAACCCTATAAAAACAATCCAAGAAGTTTTTGACAATTTGGTAAAGCCTTCTGCTTATGAGATTGTCGTTCATGGAAAAACCAAATCAGGATACAAGCAAATGGAGTTTTTGATTGATGTCAAGGGCAGGCTGCTAAATAAACGAGATATTATACCCCACAGCGATGACCATGTTATGTACTAAATCTCGTTTAATTTTTGCTTTTTTAGTGTTTGGCCTCTTTGGGGTAGCACAGCAATCAAAACCGCATTTTGCACAACCGCAGTTAGTGTTTTCGAATCAAGTTTCAGCAAACTATGATGTTAATTTTGGCGTAGCCTCTCGTTTTCAGCAATTCGAAGACAGCAAACTACATTCAAAATTTTTAGAGCTATCACATTTTTCCTCATGGCGTATGAGTAGTGGACATAAAATCAGCATTGGATTACTATACCGATTTGCAGAGCAGTTTGATGATACTAAACCAAATGAATTTAGACTTACGCAACAATACCAAAGCACATTACGACCTCACGTAATTCGTTTTTCACACCGACTAAGACTAGAAGAACGGTTTGTCAATTCAAAGCTTATTACCCGATTGCGTTACAGGTTTGGTTTAGATTTTCCATTAAATGGTCAAGTGCTCGACGTAGGAGAAGCCTATGCGTTGGCAAATGTAGAATCGCTACTTCAGCTACAAAACTCAATATCGCCAAAATATGATTTTAGAGCCTTAACAGGTATTGGTGCACTCATTAGTCCCGATGTTAAACTCCAAATGTCCATACAGTACCGCTTAGCGCATTTAAGCAATATCCAAACCGGGAAATGGTTTGTATTTTTTGGTGGGTATATTAAGATTTGACCTTGGCTGAAAAATACTTTTCGAAGTAAGTTATTTATGCGGTTTTACCCAATCTTTTGGAAGTATTCATTAAACCAGAAAGTTTTGCTTGGATTTTGCTTTTAACGCGAAAATTTTAATTTTTTATTTATCATCACACTTCGCTAGTCCTTTTGATTTAGCTGAATAAAAAAACCCCACAATATTGTGGGGTTTTTATATTTAAAAAGAATTATTACATCTTAAAACCTAATGTCAACATTCCATTAATACCAGGTCCTATGGCAGTGGTGTCTTCACCAACTGCTAAGGTAAAATCTATCTCAGTACCAATGTAAAGGTTGTTAGCAATATAATAGTTAGCACCAACAAAAACTCCACCTGTAAAAGCAGTACTGTCATTTCCTGCTATGTCGGCATACAATAACCCAGCTTGCCAACCAGTGTATGTAGCTAATCTAGATGAACCTTCATGATGTTTTTCTTTACCATATTGTAATCCAATAACCATGTCGTCATCATCAACGCCATCTGTAGATGCGAAAGAAAAATGTGCTTTCCATCGTGTTACAGAGTTAGCATCATTAAATGTTCTTCTCATGATGTGACCTTCAAGAGGATCATTTAATGAAAACATTTCAGCGCCATCTAAATTAGGCGTGAACATGACTTCATATATAGTTCCTTCAGATGGTTTTTCAACTTGCGCAAAAGAAACGGATGCTACTAAAATAGCTATAATAAAAATTAAGTTTTTCATAATTTATTAATTAAGAGTTGTACAAATTTAAATAAAAATTATAAAAATGTTAAATTATTTTAAAATTAATAGAACATTTGTTAAAAAATTAAATCATTAGTGCTATTATTTTTAATAATATTTCACGTAATACGCCGCACGATTTTCTTTATCCATACCAACAGTAGCGTCCATAAATTGATTACGGTCTGCTCTGGTTTTAAAGACCCAGATACAAAAACTGTCTTTACTGTGGTATATGGCTTTAAGTTCATCGTCAATAGCGCAAAGCTCTTCAGGGATTTGAGTAGGAATACATATCATAATTTGTGACGTGTTAAAGAAACTAGGTTAGTCTGATTGAGCCTGCCTGTCGCCTGCCTGTCGGCAGACAGGGCAGACAGGTAATTTTCCCAAATAAAATTAAGAAAAATTATATTGAAATCTATTCTCGATACAAAACGCTTACAGCGTTTCACTCGAATTGACTTTTACCCATCAAATCTTTATAAGGCGTGTTAATGTCTTTTCGGTTGCCCCTTGATTTCGGGTTACAAACGCTGAATTTAGGTTTCCTTTTTCGTTTCGCAACCCTTCGTTATGCATAAGCTCCAACAGTTGTCTGCTGCAATCTTCTGCAGTTGATATAGATACCACACCTCCCAAATCGATTAGGGAAATGGCTTCAGGAAACTTTTGGTAATTTTTTCCAATTACCACAGGAATACCTTGGGCGGCAGGTTCCAAAATATTATGCAAGCCAGAAGTGCCCATACCACCGCCTACATATGCAATGTCGCCGTAAGCATAACAACGACTAAGCATACCCACCGTATCAAGTAGGAGCACAGGGCAGCTTGCAAATTCCGACTCCTTAGATTGCGTATAGCGCAAACTTCCTTCAGGAAGTTTTGCCATAAGTTGATGAAGTTTTTCTTCGTGCATTTCGTGTGGCGCAATAAGCCAACACCAATCCTTAGGAGTTTGCGAAATAGCGTTTACTAGTACCGCTTCGTCTTCGGGCCAAGTGCTACCCGCAACAATACATTTTCGATTCCCCACAAAGGATTCCATAAAAGGCAATGGAGCTTTACTTGCTCCCACACGATCGTAACGCGTGTCGCCTGAAACGCTTGCATGGGTTATACCAATTTGATGCAACAGCTTTAGCGATTGTTCGTTTTGTACAAACAAATGTTTAAATGATTTAAGCAATTTGCGATACCATCCACCCCAAGGCTTAAAAAAAAGTTGATGGGAACGAAATCCCCCTGCAATCAGATATAGCGGTACGTTTGCCTTATGCAATGCATCTACCATATTGGGCCAAAACTCATATTTTACAAACAATGCCATTTTAGGTTGTACGCAAGCAATAAACCGTTGCACGTCTTTTTTGGTATCCCATGGTAGGTAAGTTGCCAAATCAGCAACACCATGCGTACTGCGCGCCTCATACCCCGAAGGCGAAAAAAACGTAACCAAATAAAAATAATTGGGTTTGGAAGCCTTTAATCCTTGCAGTACTGGTAGTCCCTGCTCGTATTCTCCCAAAGAGGCACAGTGCATCCACACCACGTTGGCATTTTTAGGAATGCTATCGAGTTGCTTCCATAATTCTTTTCTTCCTTGCACAAAAGCGTTGGCTTTGTCGCCTCGTGCCACAAGTGGAACTACACATCTGGCAGCCGATATCGCCAAAGAATAAAAAAATTGCATGCCTCAAAGATACTTATTTCAGAAAGAGGTATTTGTTTTTTGTAGGTTTGCAGCACAAAAAGTTGCTATGCGAAAAATACAAATGGTCGATTTACAGACCCAGTACGAATTCATCAAACCCCAAGTAGATGCTGGCATGCAAGAAGTGCTTTCTTCAGCACAATTTATCAACGGTCCTGCCGTAAAAACATTTCAAGCCAACCTAGAAAAATATCTTGGTGTAAAGCATGTAATTCCGTGTGCTAATGGTACCGATGCCCTTCAAGTTGCCATGATGGGATTGGGACTAAAACCTGGCGATGAGGTCATTACAGCAGATTTCACCTTTGCTGCCACTGTGGAGGTTATTGCCCTTTTGGGGCTTACGCCTGTTTTGGTAGATGTACTCCCAGACACCTTTAATATTGACCCCAAAGCGATTGAAAAAGCGATTACTCCAAACACCAAAGCTATTGTTCCGGTACATCTTTTTGGACAAGCTGCCGAGATGGATGCCATTATGGAAATTGCCAACAAACACAACCTTTATGTGATTGAAGACAACGCCCAAGGCATTGGCGCAACCTTTACGAGCAAAGACGGCACCAAAACCAAAACAGGCGGTATTGGGCACGTAGCATCAACTTCTTTTTTCCCATCAAAGAATTTGGGTTGCTACGGAGATGGCGGAGCTATTTTTACAAACGACGATGATTTGGCCCATACGCTTCGAGGTGTGGTAAATCACGGGATGTACAAGCGCTATCATCACGATGTAGTTGGGGTAAATTCTAGATTAGACAGTTTGCAAGCCGTGGTGCTAAACGAAAAGTTAAAACTCCTTGACTGCTATAATGAAAGACGCAAATGGGCGGCTATTCGTTATTCGCAACTATTGGGAGATCATCCAAAAATCATGACTCCCGTAACTTCTGGGGATTGTGATTCGCATGTATTTCACCAATACACCCTTCGTATTTTGGATGCAGACCGCGACGCTTTGGTAGCGCATTTGCAGGAAAGTCAAATTCCGTGTGGGGTGTATTATCCAATACCATTACACCGCCAAAAAGCATATGTTGATAGTCGTTATAATGAAGCAGATTTTGCGGTGACCAATCAGTTGATTGACGAAGTAATTTCATTGCCCATGCATAGCGAACTCGACGAGGAGCAACTGCAATTTATCTGCAAAACAATATTGGCATTTTTGGGCTAATTCAGTTGTGCCGATTGCACTTCTGCTGCTCCATCTATTTTTTTTACCAATCCTTGTAATACTTTTCCAGGGCCGTATTCGGTAAATAGGGATGCGCCATCGCTTCGCATTTGCTGAATGGTTTGCGTCCACTTTACAGGACCTGTGAGTTGCGCAATCAAATTTTCTTTAATAATAGCGGAATCTTGAGTTGGTGCAGCGGTCACATTTTGATAAATGGGACAAGTCGGTGTATGAATAGTAGTATCTAAAATGGCTTTGGCAAGTTCCTCGCGCGCAGGCTCCATTAGCGGTGAGTGAAATGCACCCCCGACAGGAAGAAGTAAGGCACGTTTAGCACCTGCTTCTTTGAGTGTTTCGCAAGCCGCCTCCACCGCTGCAACCTCCCCTGAAATCACCAATTGCCCTGGACAATTATAATTGGCAGCGACCACTATGCCCTCGTGATTTGAACAGGCATTTTCTACTATATCATCGGATAATCCAAGTATTGCAGCCATGGTGCCTTTAGCAACATCGCATGCCGTTTGCATGGCCTGTGCGCGTTTGGAAACCAAAGAAAGTCCATCTTCAAACGTCAATGCGCCTATGGCGGTTAGGGCAGAAAATTCACCCAAAGAATGCCCAGCAGCCATGTCTGGAGTGGATTTTTGTGCCAATTCATAGGAAATAAACGAATGCAAAAAAATGGCTGGCTGCGTGACTTTAGTTTCTTTTAAAGCCTCCGCATCGCCATCAAACATAATGTCTGTGATAGAAAATCCTAAAATATTATTGGCAGCAGCAAAACGTTCTTTTGCTAAAGAACTTTGTTCGTACAGGTCTTTGCCCATTCCTACAAACTGGGCACCTTGCCCAGGAAACATAGCTACATTCATGCGTCTATTTTTTCGTATCTAATAAATGAAAATGCGTGCGCGTGCTCATCATCTTTGTCGTGGTTTTCGCGCCAAACCTCACGCCAAACAGCAGTATCTATTTCTGGAAAAAACGTGTCTGCTTCAAAATCATCGTGTACACGGGTGAGTTCAATACAATCTGCAAACGCCAATGCTTGACTGTAAATTTCTCCGCCACCAATAATAAACGGACGGTCATCTTCTTGCGCCAAAGCCAGTGCTGCCTCTAACGAATCGACTACCTGCGCATTTTCTGCAACGTAATCTTTTTGTCTTGAAATAACCACATTGGTTCGGTTTGGTAATGCTTTTGGCATGGATTCAAACGTTTTTCTACCCATAATAACATGATGTCCTTTGGTTAGATTTTTAAAGTGTTTTAGGTCGTCGGACAAATGCCAAATGAGCTTATTGTCTTTGCCAAGGGCATTATTTTCGCCAACTGCAGCAATAATCGTAATATTTTTTTGTTGCTTTTCGCGTTCCCACTCGGCAGTTGCTTTAAGCGTAGCTTCTTTATCCATGCTCCGTTTTATTTTCTCCACCTTAGTGGCTTGTTTTTCAAGTAAAAATTCCATTTGCTGGGCTTCCCAAGCCTTTCCCATAAAGGAATAAAACACATAAACTTTAAGAAAATGTATGAGCAACAAGACAGCTAAAAAAGTAGCTAGCGCAAACGACCAATGCGTATTGAAAGGTGTAAAATCTGCTTTATATTCAAAAGCAAAATTTAGCACTAGTGCAAAGAATACGATAAATAATGTTAAAAGCAGGTGTGAATGAAAACGCTTTTTTTGGGCAATGCGTTGCTGCGCATGTTTTACAAGTGTAACTTGCTGTGGGTCAATGGTAGTTTTTGATCTTTTTTTAAAAAACATAAGTAGTGGATTTAGACCGCAACCGTTCCTTTTATGCTTGGGTGCGGGTCGTAATTGAGGATTTCAATATCCTCATAACGAAAGGCAAGCAAATCGGTAATGTTGGGGTTGAGTTTGAGTGTTGGTAGGGGCCTTGGTGTTCTGCTGAGTTGCAGCTCTACTTGCTCCATGTGATTGGTATAAATATGTGCATCGCCAAGCGTATGAATAAACTCACCAGCCTGAAAACCACATACTTGCGCCATCATTTCGGTAAGCAATGCATACGAAGCGATATTAAATGGAACACCCAGAAAAATATCGGCACTGCGTTGATATAGCTGGCATGAAAGTTTTCCATCGGCTACATAAAATTGAAAAAACGCATGGCAGGGCGGAAGGGCAGCTTTGCCGTTAGCAACGTTTTCGCTAAACGATTTTGAGGTTTCTGGAAGTACGCTGGGATTCCATGCAGACACCAACATGCGTCGGCTGTTTGGGTTGGTTTTTAGTGTTTCGATGACGTTTACAAGTTGGTCAACGCCCTCGCTGTTCCAATTGCGCCATTGGTGTCCGTACACCGGACCTAAGTTTCCGTTTTCGTCTGCCCATTCGTTCCAAATGCGCACGCCGTTTTCGGTAAGGTAGTCAATATTGGTGTCCCCCTTAATAAACCATAGCAGCTCGTGAATCACCGATTTTAAGTGAATTTTTTTGGTGGTAACCAGCGGAAAACCTTCAGACAAATCAAAACGCATTTGGTGCCCAAATACACTCCGAGTCCCGGTTCCCGTTCT
>JAFMFL010000057.1 GCA_017856205.1 Flavobacteriaceae bacterium | reverse complement strand
TGTTGAGTATTGTTTAAGATTAATTAAACATTTAAAAGTTTGAATGTAACTTTTAATTTTTTTTTCTGCTATATTTACAGTCACCAAACTAGTTATGAAAGCGCTTTTCGATCAAGTTTCCCACCAATGCAGTAAGCTCGTTACTGAGTCCTACAGCACTTCTTTTTCCTTGGCTACTCGAATGCTTTCAAACGAAATACGGCAAGATATCTACAATATTTACGGATTTGTTCGTTTTGCCGATGAAATTGTGGACAGCTTCCATGAATTTGATAAACCTGTTTTATTTGAACGTTTTGAGAGAGCATTAGTTGATGCACTTGAAGATAAAATCAGTTTAAATCCTATCCTTAATAGTTTTCAAGAAACCGTACACCGTTACAATATTGACCGTGAATACATCAATGCATTTATGCAAAGTATGCGATGGGATTTATCCAAAAAGGTGTATGACACAGAAAATGATTACAAAGAATACATTTACGGCTCTGCAGATGTTGTAGGCTTAATGTGCCTAAAGGTTTTTGTAAAAGGAGACCAACAACTCTTTGATTCCCTCAAAGAATCTGCGATGGGATTGGGCTCTGCCTTTCAAAAAGTAAATTTTTTACGTGATTTAAGAACTGATTTTGACCATCTGGAACGTATGTATTTCCCAAATGTGGATATGAATTGCTTTGACGAAACTTCAAAGCAACTCATTATTGCAGAGATTGAAGCAGATTTCAAAAAAGGACTCTCAGGTATTTTTAAACTGCCAGATGGCGCAAAATTTGGTGTTTACACTGCCTACAAATACTATATGCGTTTGCTTAAAAAATTAAAGAGAACCCCTTCAAATCAGATTAAATCGAAGCGTATTAGAGTGCCAAACTATCAAAAAGCTGATGTGCTTGCCCGATCATTTATCCGATATCAGTTTAATGTCCTTTAAGTCACATTATTTATGAGCCTAATTGCCCAAATTGGTACTTTCTTTCTGACTTTTTTTATCATGGAGTTTATGGCGTGGTTTACACACAAATACGTCATGCATGGGTTTTTATGGTCACTACACAAAGATCATCACCACAAAGACCATAACTCATGGTTTGAGCGAAACGACTTGTTTTTTATCTTCTATGCTGTTGTTAGTGCTGGCTGTGTAATTCTTTGGGGAGAATATAATTTTGCTCCTGGACTCGCTATTGGCATTGGGATATTTGCCTACGGTCTTGCCTATTTTTTAGTGCATGATATTTTTATTCACCAACGATTTAAAATCTGGAGAAATGCTAACAATCGCTATGCACGAGGCGTGCGTAGAGCTCATAAAATGCACCACAAACATTTGAGTAAAGAAGATGGCGAGTGCTTTGGTATGCTGTGGGTACCGCTAAAATATTTTAAATAGAAAGATGCGCCATTTCGATGGCGGCGGCGGCGGCCTCTGCACCTTTATTTCCGAGTGCGCCTCCACTCCTAGCTTGTGCCTGTTCTAATGTATCATCAGTCAAGACACCAAAAACCACAGGAACAATTCCCAGAAGATTTAAGTCTTTTATTCCGTTAGAAACCGCTTGACACACATAATCAAAATGCGCCGTTTCTCCTCTTATAACACTGCCCAATGCAACTACAGCATCAAAACCAGCATGAAGGGCTATTTTACAACCATAAATCAACTCAAAACTTCCCGAAACATCTAAGCGCTTAACATTGGTGCACCCTTTTTGCTCCAACACGCCTAAAGCACCTTGATAAAGATTTTCAGTAATGGAGGCGTTCCAACGCGAAACAACCAACGCAATACGAAGGTTTTTCGCACTAGGAAGGCGTTCCAAATCTAACTTACCATGCTGTGCAGTAGCCATAAGTTAGTTTTGTGCTTGTGCCAAAAGGACGGCAACTTTATCTGCCTCTGGTGCAGATGCGTAGTTTTCTTTGAGTTCCTCCAAAAGTTTGGCTGCTTTACTGTTTTCACTAATCGCCAATGCCACCTGAGCCCCCTTAAGTAAAAAACGTGGTGAAGTTAAATCATTATCAGCAAAAGAAGCTGCTTTTTGATAGTATTCTAGTGCCTCTTCCAACTGATTAAGCTCTGCAAAGGCATCACCAATACCACCTAGAGCAAGTGCCCCAAGTATAGGGTCATCAGATGAAAAATCGTCCAAATAGGAAATAGCTTGTTCATAATCCCCTTGCTGCAAATAAATCATGCCAACATTGTATGTTGCCAATTGCGCCGCATCTGAACTTCCGTAATTCTCGATGATTTCAACAAAACCAGGGGTAACTCCATCGCCATCAAGAGCAAGCGAATAAAGCGAATCTTGTACTGTTGGATCTTGCATTCCTTCTTTAAAATAAGCTTGCGCCTGAGCCATGGCATTGGTAGATTCTTCATTAAGTGGTTTTACCACAAAATTCATATACGCCAAATAAACAAGTACAATGGCCACAATGGCGCCAATGGTAGCTAAAATATAGTTTTGATTACGCGCCACCCAAGCCTCTGCACGACCAGCAGAAGTATCAAGAGTAGTGAACACTTCAGCAGTGACACTATCTTGTTCTGGAGCATGTTGTTGTGCCGATTTATTTTTACCTCCGCGTTTTTTGTACGTTGCCATGTTAAAAAAGTTATGAAGGCAAAAATAAAATTTTTATTCAATACAGCTTGCCATTAAATTGTTTATTTTGGTAGCTACATTCGCATCTTATTTTTGGCATGAGCAGTTTACAACTAAACGCCTTACATATTACCCATTACAAAAATCTTTCTTCGGCGGAATATCGCTTTGATAAACCCATTCATTGCTTTGTTGGAAACAACGGAAAAGGCAAAACAAACACTTTAGATGCCATTTACCATTTAGCTATGGGGAGAAGTTACTTTTCTTCTATAAATGCACATACTATCCAACACAACAAGGATTTTATGCGAATTGAAGGGCATTTTGTCCGTGGGGATAACAACGAACGTATTGCCTGTCAATTAAAGCGCGAAGCGTCAAAGGTTTTTATTCGTAACGGTAAAAAATACAATCGCCTTTCGGAACACATCGGCTTATTGCCAACGGTTATGATTTCGCCTGCCGACGTGGATTTAATCAATGAAGGAAGTCAAACACGCAGAAGCTTTATCGACAGACTTATAGGGCAGGCAGACAAGGTCTATTTGCAACAACTTATTCAGTACCAAAAAGTACTGCAACAACGCAACGCATTGCTTAAGCAAATGGGGAGATATGCTCAAAATGCGTTCGACACATTAAGTATTTATAACGAACAGTTGGTGCAGCTTGGTACGCCCATTCACAAAGCTCGAACAGACTATTTAGCTGCTTTTGAGCCGCTTTTTCAAAAGCGATACGCCACTATTAGCAAAGGCAGCGAGAGTGTTGCACTGGTTTATGAAAGTCAGTTAAAAGATGATGATTTTAGTACGCTAATACAAGCTGCAGCTAACGTAGATTTGCAAGCCCAGTTTACTACCGTAGGAATACATAAAGACGATTTGGCGTTTCAAATTGACGGATATCCCATCAAAAAGTTTGGAAGTCAAGGGCAACGTAAATCATTTTTGATTGCGCTCAAATTGGCGCAGTTTGATATGCTCAAAGAATCCACTTTAGTTACGCCGCTGCTACTTTTAGACGATATTTTTGACAAACTTGACGAGCAACGTGTAGCAGAAATCATCAACTTGGTTCACGAGTCGTCGTTTGGACAATTATTTATTACAGACACACACCCCGAACGTACCGCGGCTGTTATCAAACAAACCGAACAACCCTTTGAACTTCATCACTTATGAAAACCTATTTCCTTCTATTGTTAGTTTTGCTTTTGGGCTGTGCTCCAAAGGTTTCAACAGAGAATATCGATTTGCTAAACGGCTATTGGGTAATTACTGAGGCTAAAGCACCCAACGGTGAAAATCGACCATATCTGGGAACAGTTGAAGTAGATTTTTTTGAGTTAGATAGTATCCGCGGGTTTCGAAAAAAACTAAAACCACTTCTCGATAATCAATTTAACAGCACCAACGACAAGGTTAACTTTTCCATTTCTTTCGAAGGGAAAAGGTGTGTCATCACCTATTTTAGACACCAACACAGCTGGCAAGAAGAAGTTGTTTCACTCAGTAAAGAAGAGCTCCAACTCAAAGACGTCAGAGGGGTCGTTTTTCGTTATAAAAGATATATGCCATGAGTACAAGAAAAGACGAGCCACAAGGCATTAGCGAGGTATTGCGTCAGTTTACCAAAGCAAATAAATTAGAGTCGGGATTAAACAATGTAAAAGTGGAAGATCTTTGGGCAAAGCTTTTGGGTCCTGGCGTTCAAGCCTATACCGAATCATTACTACTATCAGGCGATACCTTATATGTTGGCCTTAGCTCATCGGTACTCAGAGAAGAACTTAGCTACAGCAAAGAAAATGTCATTGCCATGCTCAACGAAGGACTTCAAAAAGACTGTATTAAAAAATTGGTGTTGCGCTAAAATTGCTCCCTGCCTGAAAAATGAAAAGCGATTTCAATAGCAGCATTTTCATCACTATCCGAGCCGTGTATGGCGTTCTCTCCCACAGATGTTGCGTAAAGTTTTCGAATGGTACTTTCTGCTGCTTCAGCGGGATTTGTTGCGCCAATTAGGGTACGGAAATCATTCACTGCATTTTCTTTTTCAAGCACCGCAGCCACAATGGGACCACTGGTCATAAATGAAACAAGTTCATTAAAAAACGGACGTTCGTTGTGCACCGCATAAAATGCTTCGGCATCTGCCTTAGTAAATTGCGTCATTTTCAGCGCAGTAATGGTAAAGCCAGCTTCAGCAATCTTATTTAAAATAGCACCTATATGACCATTAGCAACCGCATCGGGTTTAATCATTGTAAAGGTCTGATTGGTTTTCATGAGCGTAATTTTGTGCAAACCTAATGAAATTGCAGCAACACGCACGATTAAGTATAGACTTATTCGTAATTTTGAATCATGATGCGAATAGCACTTATCGGTACGGGAAACCTCGCCACCCATTTGGCTGCCGCTCTCCAAAACTCCACAACCATAGATTTAGTTCAATGGATTGGAAGAAAAACTACGCCACCCAAACAAGCAACTAAAGGATTGTATTTTACGCATTATCAGGACGCTATAAAAACCGATTTGTGCCTTATTGCTGTAACAGATGATGCTATTCCATCAGTTGCTGAGCAACTTATAAATATTGATGTTTTGGTCGCCCATACTGCAGGTGCAACGTCAATACATGCGCTTAAACCCATAAAACGCAGAGGAGTTTTGTATCCCTTACAAAGCTTTAAAGAAAATTTTCCTGTTGATTGGACAAGTACGCCTATATGTATTGAGGCAACAAATCCAAAAGACCTAAAACTACTCAAAACGCTTGCATCACAATTAAGTGAAAGCGTGCATCAAATCACGGAAAGTCAGCGCCTACAGTTGCACACCGCCGCTGTTTTTTCTAATAATTTTTGCAATCACCTGATAGGCGTAAGTCAGCACATTACCACAAAAGCAGCACTCCCCTTTTCGCTCTTGCACCCCTTATTAAAAGAAACATTTGAACGTAGTTTTTTAACCCGTGCCACAGACCTACAAACAGGGCCTGCAAAACGAAACGACACCCTTACGCAACATAAACACCTGTCTGTTTTATCCAAAAAAGATGCTGAACTCTACCGTATTTTAAGTCAATCTATTTTTAACACACACAACACATGAGCTATAAAGAAGAATTTCGTCACATTACTACTTTTGTATTCGACGTAGACGGCGTATTTACCGATGGAAGTATTACCATTTTACCCGATGGAGAAATGGTACGTACCATGAACACCAAAGACGGATATGCCGTTAAAGCAGCATTGCATGCAGGTTTTCGTGTTGCCATAATTTCTGGTGGTACCAATGAAGCAGTTCGCCTTCGATTACAACAACTTGGAGTGGGCGATGTGTATTTAGGCGCGCATCATAAAGGAACTGTGCTGAAAGAATATGCTGAAAAACACAACATCTCATATGACGAAATTCTTTTTATGGGTGATGATATTCCAGATATTGCTGCCATGAACATGGCTCGAATTGGGTGTTGCCCAAACGACGCCGTTCCAGAGGTTTTGGATGCTGCGGCTTATATCTCGCACAAAAATGGCGGAAAAGGGTGTGTGCGTGATGTGATTGAGCAAGTGCTAAAAGTACAGGGTAAATGGGGCGCATTAACCAATGCGCGCAACGACAGTAAATGAGATATAAACTCTATTTAGGCTCTGGCTCGCCACGTCGTGTTGAATTGCTTAAGCAAATGAATGTTCCGTTTGAACAGCGTGTTGTAAAAGTAGATGAAGTGTATTCACAAGAATTGGAAGGAGTAGCCATCACTGATTTTTTAGCAAAACTCAAAGGGAAAGCGCATCAAAAAAAATTGCTTCCCAACGAACTTGTGCTTACAGCAGATACCATTGTTTGGCACGATGGAAATGCGCTTGGCAAACCACAAAATGAAACCGATGCTATAAAAATGCTTAAGTCTTTATCTGGAAAGACCCATGAGGTTATTAGCTCGGTTTGTCTTAGTAGTGCAACTGCGCAAAGCTGCAAAAACGACACGACAAAAGTAACCTTCCGTGAACTCACTGCAGACGAAATCAAACACTACATAAAAACATATCATCCACTTGATAAAGCTGGTGCTTACGGCATTCAAGAATGGATTGGGTTAGTTGGTGTAACACAAATTGAAGGGTCATACACCAATGTTGTTGGTTTACCTACAACAAAAACACATCAATTACTCCAACCCTACTTAACTCATTTTAAGGACCCAATTAGTGATAATTCAGAATAGCTATATTTAGGTATTGTTTAAATAAATATAATTCTAAATGGAACCTAAAACCTATATCATTGAATTTCTTTCTAATGAATGGATAAGAAATTCCATTTTTACCTTTTTGGGCATCCTAATCTACCTATTTATTGGCAAACGCATGTCCCCTAAAACCTCATTGCACTATGCTAAATTAATTTCAGTCGTGTTAATTACTACTACGTTAATAGGGCACTTTAGAAATATAATGAATGGATATTGGAATATCAGTGACAATTTACCCTTTCATCTATGTGGTATTTCAAACCTTATTGCATGTTTTATCTTATTCATTCCAAAAAACAACAGGCTTTTTGAGTTTTTATATTATGCTGGAATTCTTGGAGCGATTCAAGCCCTTTTGACACCCCAAATCAATAATTTTGATGGCTCTAGCTACGAATATTTCGAGTACTATTTTTCACATGCTGGAATCTTGCTTTTACCCATTTATATGTTTAAAAATCTCGACTATAGATTACCCTCATTTTCCTGGTTAAAAATTGTTTTGTACCTAAATATACTAGTAATTATAGTGATGCCGTTAAACTTTATTATTGATTCAAACTATATGTATTTGGCACACAAACCAAATGTAAACAACCCTTTCGTTATTGGTGAATGGCCCTACTATATTTTATTCTGGGAAATCATCGTAGTAGTTTTCACCTACTTGCTTTATGTTATCAGCACTGGGAAAAAGGTATAGTTTAACATTAAGCTAAACTTACATACGCTATTTTTGAACATGAAAAAATTTTCAGCTCTTTACGCCGAATTTACAGGAACCTTTGCCATGGTATTTTGTGGTACTGCTGCTATGGCTGTAAACGAAACCACTGGTGCTGTTGCCCATGAAGGTGTAGCAATAACTTGGGGGCTTATTGTCATGGTTATGATATATGCTTTTGGAGAACAATCTGGAGCGCATTTTAATCCTGCTGTTACCGTTTCCTTTG
>JAFMFL010000056.1 GCA_017856205.1 Flavobacteriaceae bacterium | reverse complement strand
TAGGGCTAGTATGGACAGCGACGGATTTGTGAAAATATTGGCACACGCCGAAACGGATGAAATTTTGGGCGTACATATGATTGGCGCGCGCGCCGCCGATTTGATTACAGAAGCGGTTACCGCTATGGAATTCCGTGCCTCTGCCGAAGATTTGGCACGTATGAGCCATGCGCACCCTACCTATGCCGAGGCGGTAAAAGAAGCGGCACTTGCCGCCACCGAAGACCGTGCGTTGCATGTGTAGCATGGCTACAGCAGAATGATATAAAAGGCGTTTTAAACGCCTTTTATATATGCATTTTATTTTTTTAAATTAGCCCTAAACAATCCCGAAATTGTTTAAACTGCTTAACCTTTGTGTTTTCCCTTAAACTTGGGATATAATGAAAATAAACGTAATGTGTTTAGCCAACCCTTTTGGGTGGCTATATGTAATAGTGGTGAATATATACACTAGTTGTGCATAATATGGACAAAGAATGGAACAAATTATAAAAATTGGATTGCCAATATATTTTGCATTGTTCTTCGGAATTGCATTTGTGCTGAAAAGTCTATTCGTTGCCAAAAGAATTGGTAAAAATCCCTTAGTCCTGCCAAAAGATGATAGTGCTTATGGATTAATTGGATTCTATTTCAAGTTGACAATGACGGGATTGTTCTGTTATGCAATTCTTTATTCATTTGTGCCAATCAGTGGTGACTATTTGTTGCCAATCAAAATATTGTAAATCCAAAGCTTGAAATACGTTGGTATAGGAATTATGATTACTGCTTTAATTTGGACTATAATAGCTCAAAACCATATGAAAGAATCGTGGAGAATTGGAATTGATACCGAAACGAAAACAGAACTTATTACCAAAGGCTTATTCGGAATTTCAAGAAATCCAATTTTCTTAGGAATGATAGTAAGTTTGATAGGGTTGTTCTTCTTGACTCCGAACGCTTGGACTTTAATATTTGTGATTTTGGGATATGTTTTAATTCAAATCCAAATCAGACTTGAAGAAGAATTCTTAATTGAACAGCACGGAGAGAAATATATAGAATACAGAGAGAAAGTAAGACGATTAATATAAAAATACTATGCACAACACGGTGTATAAAATCATAGTGGCTAAACGCCACTACGCTTCATACACAAACCGTTATCACAATTTGTGATGACATAGCTTGCCAATCTTATGCCCAACAGTCTTCACCCAAGGCTTTACTGTTGTCGAATAAAGCAATACCACTGCCGTAACCCCAACCACAAAACCAAGTGCACCCACTACAGCTATTTCCCAAGAGAGGGATTGGCGGTAAAACTTATAGAGTCCAATACTGGTAAAACTCCCGTAGAGGATAACGTAATGCACAATGTAAAGGGATAAGGTTTTGGTGCCAATTTTTTGCCATAGGCTTTGCTTTACTAGGGGTTCCAATAGCATAAATACCCCAAAAAGCATGAGTACATCGCCTAAGTGCATAAACAAAAAATTGTTGTACGATACCTGTTGGAGCAGCGCACTAGAAAATGTTACAGACAGCGTATGTATCATAGCGGTGGAGTGGAAGGAGAGTATATAACCCAACGCCAAAAAGCCCATTGCCCAATAGGGTAATTTTTGAGGTCTTTTGGGTATCAATACCGCAATACCCGCACCAAAACTTACATAGCCCAACCACGGCAACAGGTAAAAAACCGCACCATTGGCTTTGGTTAAATACGCAGAAATAAACAATGGGAGTTGCTCAAAGCTAAGCTGCGCATAAATCGGATTGGTGCTAAAAATGCCAATACCAATGCTAAAAAACAGTACAGAACGAAATCTTCCTAAGCTGCTAAACACCAAATACAGCAGCATAGAAAACAACAATCCGCATCCAATAATTTGCAATACATCGGGGCGTAAAAAAGTTTTGGTAATCCGTCCTGTGGTCAAAAAATAGGGGAGGCTTAGTCGTAAGGCATAGCCCCATAAAATAAGTTCAACGGCACGTTTGAGCCCTTTTTTTAGTCGTGGATTTTTCCATCCTTTTATGGGGTTTCGTTCCAACAAAAATAGAAACACCCAGCCGGTTATGGTAAAAAACACCGGTGCCGTAATGCCACGGAAATACAACCAAATACGGTAAACGGGATGGCTGGTATCAACGGCAGAAGTGTCGAGCAACCCACTGATAAAATGCCCTTGCAGCATCATCAAAATGGCAAACGCTCTAAGGGCATCAATAAAATAAAGCCGTTGCGCTGCCATGTTGTTGTGCATTAAAAGTGTTGGTCAAACTTTGCTTGAATGTCGTCCAAAGATAAATTCCCAAGACTGCCCGCATGGGTGTGATGCACTTTTTTGGGTGGCGTAAATGCACCCGCTTCAACGTCTAATCCCACTTGCTTATAGGCATCTCTAAACGGAACGCCTTGTTGCACCAGTTCGTTAAGTGCATCAACCGTAAAAGCATAGGAATACAGCTTGTCTTCCATGATGTTTTTTCGGACACCTACTTCTTTGATGGTGTTGTTTAACATCGTTAGGCAGTCTTTTATACTGTCAATTCCCTCCAACATCTTACCCTTAAAAAGTTGCATTTCGCGGTGGTAGCCACTCGGTAGGTTTTGACCTAGTAAAGCAAAATCGTTTGCCAATCCCTGAATAAGCGCACATTTGCCACGTATCAATTCAAAAATATCTGGATTCTTTTTGTGTGGCATAATGCTCGACCCCGTGGTCAAATGCTCTGGGAAATGAATAAAATCAAAATTCTGACTCATATACAAGCACACATCCATGGAAAAACGCCCAAGGGTAGCCGCCAAAGACCCCAACGCACTAGCCGTGATACGCTCCGTTTTTCCACGTCCCATTTGCGCAGCCACCGCATTAAATTTTAAGGTGTTAAACTGCAATGTTTCCGTGGTATGATTTCTATCAATAGGAAACGAACTGCCGTATCCCGCAGCACTTCCCAAGGGGTTTTGGTCGCAAATTTTATGCGCAGCATTGAGCAGGATGACATCATCAATGAGCGACTCGGCATATGCCGAAAACCATAACCCAAACGACGATGGCATCGCCACTTGAAGGTGTGTGTAACCCGGCAGTAAATCATCTTTGTGCTTTTTTGCCAACGTCATCCACGAGTTAAAAAGTTCACGTGTTAATGACTTAATTTCCGAAATTTCATCTTTAAGCAACAACTGCATGGCGGTAAGCACTTGATCGTTTCTGGAACGTGCCGTATGGATTTTTTTACCCGTATCGCCCAATCGTTCTGTAAGTAGAAATTCAATTTTAGAATGAATGTCCTCAAAATCATTTTCGATAACAAAATCCTCTTTTGTTACCATTTCCATGATGTAGTCCAATTCACGGCAAAGCTCATCGGCTTCATTGGTTGTGAGTAAACCAACCTTGGACAGCATCTGTGCATGCGCTTTCGATGCCAAAACATCGTAGGGTGCCAATCGCACATCCCAATGCCTGTCGTCGCCAACGGTAAATCGGTCAACCGCTTCAGTTACTGTGGTTTGTTTTTTTTGCCAAAGCTTCATAGTGCTTGTTTTAAAATGGAAATATACAACGGTATGGCTTCCTCGAGTTCTTTTACATAAATAAATTCATCGGCAGTATGAGAACGCAGCGAATCGCCAGGACCTAATTTTAACGAATCACAGGACAACACCGCCTGATCGGAAAGGGTAGGAGAGCCGTAGGTGTTTCTGCCTGCAGCAATGCCCGCTTGAACCAGTGCATGCCCCATAGGAATAGATGAAGAACCCAACCTAAGCGAACGTGCTTTTACCTCGCAAGGCGCAGCCTGTAACAATTCGTTGATTTCAGCATTGGTATAGCGGTCGTTTACTCGAACGTCCAATACCAATTTCACATCGGCAGGCACTGCATTGTGTTGTTTTCCACCACTAATTTGCGTTACGGTAAGTTTTACAGGGCCTAAGGTGTCTGACACCCTATCAAATTCAAATGCCTTAAACCAATCAATGACTTTTCCGGCTTTATAAATGGGATTATCCTCGTTTGGATGCGCTGCGTGGCTTGCTGTTCCGCTGATGGTAGCATCAAAAACCACCAATCCTTTTTCGGCCACCGCAAGGTGCATTTGCGTGGGTTCGCCCACTATTGCGGTATCAATAGGCGGTAATGTGTTCAGTAAACTGTTCAGCCCGTTTGGTCCAGAAGTTTCTTCCTCTGCCGTGGCAGCTACCACAAGGTTGTATGCCAAATCTTTTTGCTCATAGAAATGCACAAAGGTTGCCAACAGGCAAACCAATGCACCTCCGGCATCATTGCTGCCTAACCCATACAGTTTCCCATCTTCAATGGTAGCATCGTGCGGATTTCGGGTGTACCCACTGTTGGCATGTACCGTGTCGTGGTGCGAGTTCAGCAACAAATACGGCTTGCTTGGGTCTTCGTGCTTGTTAATCGCATACACATTGTTGTTTTCTTGCTTGCAGGTCACGCCATAGCCTTCAAGCCATGATTTGATATGCACAGCCGTTTGGTCTTCTTCGCCAGAAAGCGAAGGGGTGCTGATTAATTTTTGAAGCAACGCTATCGCTTCTTTTTGTAATTCTTCTATGCGTTTCATTGCAATATCGTTTTGGGAGCTTCCGAATTTGTTAATGCGCTTACATTACTGATAACCACTTCATTGACACCATTTTTTAGCGCATCAAAGCCATTGTGCAATTTAGGAACCATTCCTTGATGAATAACCCCCTCGTGCACAAAAGTTTCCGTTTGTATTGCATTTAGATGCGAAATCACATCTGTTGGATTGGCAATATCACGCAATACACCTGCGTGCTCAAAGCAATAAAAAAGACTAACCTCATAGGTAGTACTCAAAGCAATAGCCACTTGCGCAGCGATGGTATCCGCGTTGGTGTTTAGTAATTGTCCATTTTTATCGTGTGTGATGGCGCACAACACAGGCACAAAATGTTGCGATGCCAAAGAGGTAAACACCTCTGCGCTTACCTTAACAATATCTCCCACAAAGCCGTAATCAATTTCCTTAACAGGTCGTTTTACGGCTTCAATGCAATTTCCATCTGCGCCGCTAAGTCCAACGGCATTTACGCCAAGTTGCTGTAGCTGCGCTACAATTTTTTTGTTTGATAATCCGGCATAGCTCATCACCGCAACCTCGAGCATATCCGCATCGGTGATGCGTCTTCCATCTATCATTTTGGGCGTGATACCCAACTGTTTTGCCAAAGCTGTAGCATGTCTTCCCCCACCGTGAACCAAAACTTTGGGCGCATCTATGTTAGCAAAAGCAACCAATACCTCTTGCAAGGCATCGGCATCGTTGACCAAATGTCCGCCTACTTTGACAATATGTAGCTTTTGTTTCACTCGATTAAGGTTTTCAATACTGCAGCTGCAGCAAAGGTTCTGTTGTTTGCTTGTTCAATTACGATGGAACTCGGATGGTCTAACACGCCATCTGCCACCACTACATTCCTTCTGATAGGCAAGCAATGCATAAACTTGGCATTAGCTGTCAATGCCATTTTTTCTGGTGTGAGCATCCATTGGTTATCTGTTCTTAAAATCTGTCCGTACTGTTCATACGACGACCAATTTTTAGCATATACGATATCGGCATCTTTAAGCGCTTCATCTTGATTATGCACCACAGGAATATCTTTTGTAATACGTGCATCCAAATCATAGCCCTCAGGGTTTGCAATAACAAAATCAGCGTCCATATGCTGCATCATGCGCGTAAACGAATTTCCAACCGCATGAGGCAATGCCTTTGGGTGCGGTGCCCAAGTCAACACTACTTTTGGCTTTTTGGGTAGTGCTTGTTCCGAAAGCGTTAGTGCATCGGCAAGTGCTTGCAATGGGTGTGCGGTAGCACTTTCCATATTTAAAATGGGAACAGATGCGTATTCAATAAATTTTTGCAATAATTGCTCAGACTCGTCTTTCTCTTTGTCCGTTAGCGTGGCAAACGCCCTGATACCTACCACATCACAATATTGTGAAACCACTTGCGCAGCTTCTTTTACATGCTCAGAACGCAATCCTTCCATGATGGTGGCGTCTTCATATTCAATTGCCCAAGCTTCGTTGCTGAAATTCATCACCATAGCGTCCATGCCTAACAAACGCCCTGCTTTTTGGGTGCTTAGTCGGGTACGTAAGCTGGGATTAAAAAACAATAGTCCAAGCGTTTTGCGTTTGCCAAGCTGTTCAAATTGGTACGGGTTTGCCTTGATGCTTTTCGCAAGGGCTACTTGCGCATCAAAATCGGGGAGATCGTTAAGGGTTAAAAACTGCTTCATAATAGTTTTTCTAATGCATCAAAAAATTGATCAAAATGTTTTTGTTGTATGGTTAATGGAGGTAGGATACGCAATAGTTTTTTATTGCTACTCCCACCTGTAAAAATGCGGTGTTCGTAAATAAGTTTTTTGCGGAGTTCGCTCACTTCAAAATCAAATTCTAGTCCCAGCATAAGCCCATGTCCTTTTACCTTTTTAACTCCTTTGATGGTTTTGGCTTGTGCTTTAAATGCTCCGCCAAGATTTGCTGCGTGTTCAATAAGATTTTTCTTTTTTAATACTTCTAAGACTGCCAAACTTGCCTGACACGCCAAATGATTTCCGCCAAAAGTTGTGCCCAACATGCCATACCAAGGCTCAATGTTTGGGTGCACTAAAATGCCGCCCACAGGAAACCCGTTGCCCATGCCTTTTGCCATAGAAATAATGTCGGGAGTTACCCCAAAATGTTGGAACGCAAAAAAGGCACCTGAACGCCCAAAGCCAGATTGCACCTCATCGGCTATTAGACAACTGTTGTATTTGCGACATCCCTTTTCAACGCTTTTCATAAATTTTTTCGAGGGCATATCCAATCCACCCACCCCTTGAATAGCTTCAATAATTACAGCACACACATCTTCTTTGCTCAAAGTTTTTTCTAACGCCTCTTCATCACCAAATTCCAAGAAAATGACTTCTTGTTGCGCGTTTAAGGGTGCAATAATTTTGGGCGTATCAGTGGCGGCCACCGCAGCACTTGTTCTGCCATGAAAGGCATTTTTAAAGGCAACTATTTTTGATTTTCCTGTATGAAACGAGGCGAGTTTAAGCGCATTTTCATTGGCTTCAGCACCCGAACTACACATAAATAATTGATATCCTTTACAACCCGATTGCGCTTCAATTTCGTTTGCCAACTGTTTTTGCAACGGATTTTGAATGGCGTTTGAATAAAATCCAATTTTGGAGATTTGCTTCTTAAGCCTTCGGTTATACACAGGGTGTTGATGCCCAATGCTAATCACGGCATGACCGCCATACAAGTCCAGATATTTTTTTCCGTCTGCGCCATACACGTGGACTCCTTTGGCGCGCGCAGGCGTTACATCATACAGCGGATATACGTCAAATAATGGCATGTTAGTCTTGTGCTATTTCGTTAATTTTTTTGAACGATGCCACAATACCTTGAATAAGCGATGAGCTTAACCCTTGATGCTCCATCTCATTTAATCCTTCAATAGTACATCCCCTAGGCGTGGTGACTTTATCAATTTCTTCCTCAGGATGCGCCCCTGTTTCAATAAGCAACGATGCTGCTCCCATAGCGGTATACATCGACATTTTCATGGCTTCCTCAGCATCAAACCCCAATTGAACGCCTCCTTGTGTGGTGGCACGAATAAGTCGCATCCAAAACGCAATCCCAGAAGCGCAAATAACTGTTGCGGCACGCATGTGTTGCTCTTCAATTATAATACTTGTTCCCAATCCATTAAAAATGGCTTCAGCAACGGGTAGTCTTTCTTTACCTTTTTCGTTTGCACACAAACACGTCATGGATTTACCCACTGAAATTGCCGTATTC
>JAFMFL010000055.1 GCA_017856205.1 Flavobacteriaceae bacterium | reverse complement strand
CACCACGATGTCCTATCACTAGAGGTTTTCCCTTGACATACTGACAACACATAGGCAAAGCATCATAGGCTTCATCAGATGCAACAATACCATTTGCTTCATGCCCAACAGCTGCAATGTTCGTTGCTACTTGATTTAAAGAGGTTTTTTTGGGGTTTAGCATCAAGGTTAATTGCTCTGTTTCAGCTTGCCAAACGGCATATTTTACCCCTTTGGTTTTTATGGCTGCTTTTTCGATACGTGCTTTGCACATCCCGCAATTACCGCGAACAGAAATAGTCGCTTTTTCAGTTTGCGATACCGCTGTTGCAGTCAACAAAAGCATGATTATTACATTGATTTTCATAAGGCTAAATTTATAAATTAAAGCGGAATCCCGCATATATCATTCTACCAAAAACAGGCGCATATACCTGACTGGTATCAAAACTCGCACCAAAAGGATTAGAAGCGCCCAAAACCGCATCAGACTGTTTTACATTAAGCAAATTTTCAGCACCCAAATACACCGAAAAGTTATCTGAAAATTGGCGCGTAAGTTGTGAACTCAACAGTGAAAATCCGTCAGCCATTTTTGAAGGTGTATCAAATGTTGCTGCCAATCGTTGCTGTCCAACACGGTGAAAAGTAGCATCGGCACGCCATTGTTTTCCCAAATTTATTTTTGAGCCGTACCCCAAAAATGCAAACCATCGTGTTTTGGGCTGAAGTGGGACACGCTTTATCCCTGAGCGATACGTCGTTTTGATGTCGTATGCTTTGTAGGCAAAACGAACATCTATGCGTTCATTAAAATTGGTACTTGCCGAAAATTGCACACTCTGCGCATGGCTCTTTCCTTCTAAATTATAAAAAGATATCGCTCCAGGTGTTTCCCAATCTACCACAACCCGATTGGTAAATTGCGTGCGATACACATCCAATCCCATTTCTATGGGTTGACTTAAAAGCGATGCCTTTTGTATCCAACTCAATCCATAATTCCAAGCACGTTCAGGAAGCAATCCATACATGGGTTTTGTGGGTTGCGCAATAGATAAAATACGCTGACTTCCCAAAAACTTTTGGTGCTCGGCAAATATGCTAGACACGCGTCTGCCCTCTCCTGCTGAAAAACGCAACACCATTTTGTTGTCATTTAAAGCATATCGAATGTGCGCACGTGGCGTAACAAAATTTCCAAGGGTGTTATGATGATCCAATCGCAATCCTAAAATCAAGTTAAACTGCTCTTGACTATCATAACTATACTCAAAAAATCCACCTAAATTGGTTTCATTTCTATGGATTTTAGTTCCCAAAACGGTTTCGTCATAAACATCTGCCATGTATTGCAACCCTGTTTTAAATTTGTGCAGTGTATTACCAAGTATGGACTGATACACCAAATGATGAAAATAGCTTGTATAGGAAACATCATAAATATTGTTGCCAAAATAGCCTTCTTGCTTGTGTTGGCTAACCGCCGACTGAAATCCAAAGCTTCTATAGGGGATTTCAGGAAAAACGTAGCCTGTTTTTAATGTGATGTCCCATTTATTCGTTTTGAGTTCACCGCCCCAAAACGAAGTACCAAATTGGTGTTTCTTTGGATCGAAATCCAATTGTCCAACTTGCTTTTCATCTGTAAGATAACGCAAACTGGCAAAGCCAACCCAGCCTTTTTCTGCATCAATGTATTGCCATCTATTTAGGATATTAAACTGATGTGAAAGCGGCATATCCAAAAACCCATCGTTGTTTTGATCGGTTTTTTTGGTGCGCTGATTTCCATGCAAAAAAAGCGTAGTTGCCCATTTTGATGACAACTCTTGCTTTGCTTGAATGTTGAGCTCCGTACGCCCATTTATAGATTGGAATCCATTAACAAAAAGTGGCGGGGCGGTTAAAGGCTTTATCAGTTCTGTATTGATTTGTCCCGAAACACTTTCGTAGCCACTTGTGACGGTTCCCGCACCTTTGGTGATTTGAATACTCTCAATCCACGTTCCTGGAGTAAAAGTCAGCCCAAAAGTTTGGTTGCTTCCGCGCAAACTGGGAATGTTTTCTTGCGTAAACAATATGTAAGGGCTTGTTAGTCCTAACATTTGAATTTGCTTAGTTCCTGTAAGCGCATCTGCGTAGTTAACATCAATCGAAGGGTTGGTTTCAAAACTCTCCGACAGGTTGCAGCAGGCGGCTTTAAGCAATTCATCGCTACCAATGGTGGTTATGTTTCTCGGGGTAAAAATAGCGCGTTGCAAGGGTTTTCGCTTTTGTGAAATGGTTACTTCATCCAATGCTGCTGCATCGTCTGAAACCAAAACGACTTCAATGGGTTGATGGAACCCAGAAGTAATTTTCACACTTTTAAAACCCAAATATGATATCACCAAAGTAGTATTTTCGGGTTTGTGAGCTATTGAAAAGTAGCCTTCATCGTTGGTAACGGTGCCTGTAGGTGAATTTTCCCAATACACGCTTGCGCCAGCAAGTGGTTGGGAGGTGTCGCCTTGTTCATAGACGTGTCCAGAAACAAGGTGTTGTGCATGCATTGCACAAAAATTTAGGATAAGAATTAGTGTTAAAAAAGATTTGAACATGATTTTATGATTTAAATTAAACAAACAAAACGGAGGTTGTTTGACAATCAAATCAAATATTGCTCAAATAAAATATGTAATGATGTATGATACGGTTCGGGAGGTGATTCGGACCTTAAAAAATGATGTTTAGGCGTTTGCTCAAATGCGTTTATTTCAAATTGAATAACAGGTATAAATGCCACCAATTTACTAAAGGTCACATCTATATCTGCAACTACCGTTTCTTGAAGCTCTACAGTAAACTGTGTCAATTCGCAACACTGCTTGGTCAGCGTGGGTTGTTGTTCTGTAGTTTTTTTACAACAACTAGAAAGCGAGCGATTGATAGAAGTCTCTACAAGCACATCGTGACAAAAATGCATACCAATGCTACTCTCAACAGAGAGAAGCAAGACAAAAACTGCCAATACTAATGCGCCTATTCGCTTCATATCTAAGTCAAAATTAGTGATTTTATTGTTTTGCCATTCAAAACTTCTAATGTTCTGTCTCTAACTTGTTCAAAAACGCTCTTAATTTCACAATTTTCTTCGTCGCATTCATCGCATGATCGATAATAATTTAAGGATACGCATGGTAACATGGCAATAGGTCCATCAATAATTCGCATGATTTCAGTAAGACTAATGTCCTCCGCTGGTCGCAACAATCGAAAGCCGCCATCTTTGCCTCTTTTGCTTTCCAAAATGCGATTGTTACGTAATTCCCGTAATATGATTTCTAGAAACTTGCGCGGAATATCTTGTTCACGTGAAATGTCAGCAGTCATAACTGCCTTATAACCATCATCATAACGAGCAATGTGAGTTAATGCCTTAATCGCGTATTTGCACTTATTTGAAATCATAGTACAAATGTAAAACAAATTAATTCTATTAATCCTATCTATTTGATAGTATTTATTATATTTGACCTGTTTTTAACCTATGCTGGTAGATCAATTCATTATATCATCCAAAAAAGGAAAGCGCACAACATCTCAGGAGCGTTGGTCCCGTTCACTGTTAAAGTCCGTGAGTTGGCGCATTATTGGCACCTTAGACACTATTGTGATTTCCTATTTCATCACTGGAAAGTTAGCTTTTGCACTTTCTATTGGAGGAATTGAACTGGTTACAAAAATGATTTTGTACGTAGTTCACGAGCGGGTTTGGAACAAAATAAAATGGGGGAAAAAATGAGTGTGTTTCAAGCAAAAAAACTAAACGAAAAATTAAGCGCAACGACTTCCCTAAGTGAACTGTTTGATTTTTTACTCAATGAAAACTTGGGCAATATCACGTTTTCAACTTCATTGGGGCAAGAAGACCAAGTAATTACACACCATATTACCACACAAAAACTTCCCGTTGAAATTTTCACCCTAGATACAGGTAGGCTTTTTCAAGAAACCTATGATGTCCTTGACATAACACAACGTAAATTCAAAACGAAAATCAATGTATTTGCGCCCAACACAAAAGCTGTGGAAAACTTAGTAACCACAAAAGGACCAAATAGCTTTTACGAATCTGTTGAAAACAGAAAAGAGTGCTGCAATATTCGAAAAATAGAACCCCTAAAACGTGCGCTAACAAATAAAGACGTTTGGGTAACAGGCTTACGTCAAAGCCAGTCGCAAAATCGGTCAGACCTAGATTTTTTCAGCTATGATACGTCTTTTGGTATTTTAAAATTCAACCCGTTGTTGCATTGGTCGTTGGAGGATGTAACCGCTTATTTAGACCAACACAACGTACCCCAAAACAAACTGCACACAAAAGGCTATGTAAGTATTGGCTGTGCGCCTTGCACAAGAGCCATTGAATCTGGAGAAGACCTACGCGCAGGTCGTTGGTGGTGGGAAAACAGTAAAAAAGAATGTGGACTACATACAATTAAATCATGAGTATCCTAAAACAACTAGAAGAAGAATCCATTTATATTATCCGTGAGGTAGCCGGGCAATTTAACAACCCATGTTTGCTATTTTCGGGCGGAAAAGATTCCATTACCTTATTGCACTTGGCTCAAAAGGCATTTGCTCCCGCAACCATTCCGTTTCCATTGGTACATATAGATACGGGACACAATTTTCCAGAAACTATTGAACTGCGAGACAAGCTTGTTGCGGAGCACGGGCTGCGTCTTATTGTTGGAAGTGTGCAAGATGATATTGATGCCGGAAATGTGGTGGAAGAAAAAGGAAGACATGCCAGTCGAAATAGCTTGCAAACCACTACCCTTTTGAACACCATTGAAAAACACAAATTTGATGCGTGTATGGGTGGCGCACGCCGAGATGAAGAGAAAGCACGTGCCAAAGAACGTGTGTTTTCGGTTCGTGATGATTTTGGACAATGGAACGAAAAATTACAACGCCCTGAATTGTTTGACATGCTAAACGGCATGATACACAACGGCGAAAATGTCCGTGTATTTCCTATCAGCAATTGGACAGAATTAGACGTTTGGCACTATATACGTCAAGAAAATCTTGAAATTCCTTCTATTTATTACGCTCACGAACGTGAAGTGTTTAAGCGTGATAATCAATGGATGCCTGTTTCGGATTATGTCAGCGTGGAAGAAACCGATGAGCGTAAACTGACATCGGTACGTTTTCGTACGGTTGGTGACATGAGTTGTACCGCAGCCGTACTGTCAAAAGCCACAGAGCTCGACAACATTATCAATGAAATTGGAGGCTCAAATTTCTCGGAGCGCGGCGCACGTATGGACGACAAACGATCTGAAGGAGCTATGGAAGAACGTAAAAAAGTAGGATATTTTTAAAATGGAACTAATTAAAATTGCCACCGCAGGAAGTGTGGACGATGGAAAAAGCACCTTAATTGGTAGGCTTTTGTACGAAACAGGATCGTTAAAAACAGATCAAATTGAGCATATTGAAGAAAAAAGTGCAGCGCGTGGATTTGGATATTTAGACCTGTCTTTAGCAACAGACGGTCTGCTTACTGAACGTGAGCAAGGCATCACTATTGATGTGTCACATATCTTTTTTTCCACTCCCAAAAGAAGGTTTATCATTGCTGACTCGCCTGGTCATGTGGAATACACCCGAAACATGGTTACAGGTACCTCTACGGCTCAAGCAAGCATTATTTTACTGGATGCCAGAAAAGGAGTAATTGAGCAAACCAAACGGCACTTTTTTATCACCCAACTTTTGGGTATTAAGCAAATCATATTTGCTGTGAATAAAATGGATTTGGTAGATTATTGCAAAGACGTTTTTGACGATATTAAAACTACGCTTGAGACCCTTGTGAAAAAGCACGGGCAAGAAGGCGTAAGCTATCATTACACGCCGGTGTCGGCACTATACAACGAAAATGTTGTCAGCACTTCTGATAAATTAGATTGGTACGATGGTGCGCCACTTCTTCGTTTAATTGAGTCGATCCCCGTGGAAAAAAATAAAGCGAACGATGGTGCATTTCAAATTCAGTATGTGATTCGTCCAAAACGCGAAGAGCTTCACGATTATCGAGGCTTTGCTGGTAATGTGCGCTCAGGTAGTTTTGCGTTGGGTGACCCCATTAGTATTCATCCATCTGGCAGAAAAAGTATTATTAAGCATATTGAAAAATACGGTGAAAGCGTAGATCAAATCTCTTCTGGAGAGAACGGCACTATTCTTTTGGTAGATGAAATTGATGCCTCTAGAGGAGATAGTATCCTAAACGAGCAAGCCAATGTTAATCGTGGAAAAAGTCTTAGTGCAACGTTTTGTTGGATGCAAGACACCCCATTAACTCCTGGCAATAAATATTGGCTGCAACAAGGCGTTCAACGCAGTTTGGTAAAGGTGCAAAGCATACGTTCCAAAATGGATTTAGAGGCATTGGAAAACCGTCAATCAAACCAGTTGGAACTCAATGATATTGGCAAAGGCGTATTGGCATTAGCCCAACCCATTACCTCAAAACCATATAAAGAAAATCCTGCTTTGGGTGCTTTTATTTTAATTGATCCAAACACATTTAACACTGCAGGTGTTGGCTTTATTGAAACCGCATGAGAAGTTTTAGAACCGAAATAGAAGACCCCATTGTTGAGCATGATATCCTTGAGTTAGAACGCAAGATATTTGCGTTTAAGGAAGGAAAAATGGACGAAGAAAAATTTCGTAGTCTTCGTTTGGCGCGAGGTGTTTACGGGCAGCGTCAGCAGGGAGTGCAAATGGTGCGTATCAAAATTCCGTATGGGAAATGTACGGCTAAGCAATTGCGCCGTATTGCACAAGTTTCCGATGAATATTCAAATGGGAATTTGCACATTACCACGCGGCAAGATATTCAAATCCATTATGTGTCGTTAGACAGGACGCCAGAGCTTTGGGCGGAATTGGAGCAAGACGACATTACCATGCGTGAAGCGTGTGGAAATACCATTCGCAACGTCACAGCATCGGCTTTGGCAGGGATAGACCCTAGTGAACCGTTTGATGTAACGCCGTATGCGCATGCTTTTTTTGAGCATTTTTTGCGTAATCCCATTTGTCAAGAAATGGGACGGAAAATTAAAATCGCGTTTTCAAGCTCAGCAAAAGACGACGCATTAACATTTACGCATGATATCGGCTTTATCCCTGTGCTGCAAAATGGTACACGTGGATTCAAAATGCTTGTTGGTGGTGGCATTGGCGCGCAGCCAAGAGTTGCAGATGTAATTCAAGAATTCATATCGGTGGAGGAATTTATTCCTTTTACGGAGGCGATTGTACGGGTTTTTGATCAGTACGGAGAGCGCAATAGACGTAATAAGGCACGCATGAAATTCTTAATCAAAGAGCAAGGATTTGAAGCTTTTCAAAATCGTGTGCTTGAAGTGTACAAGGCTATTTCTCCTAAAAAAATTGACATTGCCCCTGCTGAAATAAGCATAAAAAACACAGCAGATTTTGACGCCAACAACGCTGTTGATACCCACTTTTCAAGCTGGAAAGCAAATAATGTATTTGCTCAAAAACAAGACGGATTTGTAGCCGTGGGGATTGCTATTGATCGTGGTGATATTTCATCAGACAAAGCCCGAGCGCTTGCCGAAGTAATTGACGCATTTTGTGGAGACGATTTGCGCTTTACCATTGGGCAAAGCATTTTGTTGCGAGGCATCAAAGAAGCTAATCTTCCTGCGCTATACCAAGCCTTGCAGCAGTTGGATTTGGCAAAATCTGGGTTTCACAAAATCAATGATATTGTGGCCTGCCCAGGAACAGATACCTGTAATTTGGGCATTGCCAGCAGTATGGGGTTAGCCGCAGAATTGCAACGTGTAATTGAAATAGAATATACCAAAATAATCGAAAATCACCAACTTAGTATTAAAATCAGCGGTTGTATGAATGCCTGCGGACAGCATGCCATTGCCGATATTGGTTTTCAAGGTATGACCGTAAAATCTGAAGGTAAAATTGCGCCTGCTACACAAGTGTTGCTGGGTGGCGGAATTTTAGGGAA